>DATETD010000477.1:0-8818 GCA_035283885.1 Rhodocyclaceae bacterium | reverse complement strand
CTCGTTGCCAAACGCCACCCCGGCCTGCTGCTGCGCTTCGGCGGTCACGCGGCGGCGGCAGGATTGACGCTCGAAGAAGATCGCCTCGCCGAATTCGAGGACGCCTTCGAACAGGTGTGCCGCGAAATCCTGAGTCCGGCGCAGTTGACGCGACAGATCGAGACCGACGGCCCGTTGGAAACCGGCTATTTCAGCCTCGACACCGTGCGCTTGCTGCAACGGGAAATCTGGGGCCAAGCCTTCCCACCGCCGCTGTTCGCCGACACCTTCCAAGTACTCAGCCAGCGGCTGCTCAAGGACAAACATCTCAAGCTCAAACTCAAAAAAGGCCAGCAGCAGTTCGATGCGATTCAATTCAACTTTGCCGACAGCGCCCCGGATCGCATCTACGCTGCATTCAAAGTCGATATCAACGAATGGAATGGGCGCCAGGACATTCAACTACTTCTGGAGCATTTCGAGCCGGCATAACCGACCAATAGGTATCGCTAAGGCTATAGATGCACGGCCTGCTATAATCGCGCCCTTTCATTTTCCGAGGACGGCGCCGTGGAACGTATTGCAAAGGCTCTCATCGTTTTCAATCTCGGCCTGGGCCTTGTTGCCGCCAATGCCTGGGGTCTCGACGAAGGCGCCGCCGAAGCGCTCGCACGCAAGAGCGGCTGCCTGAAATGTCATGCCATCGACAAGAAAAAAGACGGCCCGCCGTTCAAGGAAACCGCCGCCAAATACAAAGGCAAGGGCGATGGCGAGCAAAAGCTGACCACCCATATCACCACCAGCCCCAAGGTCAAGATCGACGGTAAAGAAGAAGAGCACGAACAGCTCAAATCCAAAGACCCCGGCGATGTCAAGAACGTGGTGCAGTGGATCCTATCCCGATGATTTATACCGCCCCTCCTTGTTATATCGCCCCTCCTTGCAAAACTCGGCGCTGACGGGACGGATCGCCCCCCATTTTTTCCATTCACACGCTTACGACTATGAAAAACCGACTATTCCAAACCCGCTTCGTCGGTTGGTGTCTAGCTTTGCTGCTGACGCTGACCGCTCAAACGCTGTTCGCCGCCCCAACCAAAGATCTGATCCTCACGGGCGACGCGCGCTGCACCCGCTGCCATGACGAAACCGAAGCCTATCCGGTGCTGGCGATGGGCAAGACCCGCCATGGGATTAAATCCGACCAACGCCTGCCGACCTGCTCCGGCTGCCACGGTGAAGGCGAAAAGCATATCAACAAACCCGCCGGCGTCAGCGAGCGCCCAGCGCCGGAATTCCCCTACGGCAAGCGCACCGCCAACGACATTGCCGGTCATAACGACGTCTGCACCAGTTGCCATCAGGGCGGCAAGTTTATGGACTGGGCGGGCAGCATCCACGCCGCGCGCGACGTGCCGTGCACCTCGTGCCACCAACTGCACCTCGCCAAAGACAAGGTGCGCGATAAACGCACGCAACCCGAAGTCTGTTACACCTGCCATAAAGAACAACGCATTCTCGCCAATAAGCCCTCGCATCATCCGATCAACGAAGGCAAAGTGGTCTGCGGCGATTGTCACGCCTCGCACGGCTCATCCGGGCCTAAGCTGATGGTGCGCGACAGCATCGCCGCCACCTGCTACACCTGCCATATGGAGAAACGCGGCCCCTTCGTGCGCAAACACGAACCGGCGGAAGACTGCACGATTTGCCATAACCCGCACGGCACGGCGACCGACAATCTACTCAAAACCCGCCCACCGATGCTGTGTCAGCAATGTCATGAACCGACCAGCCATCGCGCTGGTTTCCCCGGGTTCACCGCCGCCAGCAACACCGCCGGCAATGGACAGCGCGGCGCCACCCAGGCGCGCGCCTGCCTGAACTGCCATACCAGCATCCATGGCACCAACAACCCCGCCAATGTCGGCAACGAACGTACTTTCCGTCGCTAAGGGAGCATAAAGATGAAATCACCCGCGCACACTCCCGCCAGAACGCTGATCGCACTGGCGCTCGCCGCCGCCTATCCTCTCTCCGCCGCCGCGGAAAGCGATGTCGACCGGCTAGTCAAACCCGATAACAGCCTCAGCGTCGGCATCGATAGCGTCGGCGCCGACAACCAGCGTTTCGGCATGTATAACGGCTTGAGCAAAGACGAACGCCACTTCGTCGGCGAGGCCAGCATCGTCAAACGCTACGACAGCGACGGCAAAACCCTGCGCATCGATCTACGCAATCTCGGCGTCCCGAGCGCCGAATTCCGTATCCAGCATGAAAAGCCCGGCGCCTGGAGCTACTACCTCGATTACAACCAGACGACGCGCGTCACGCCTTACGACGTGTATACCGGCCTCAACGGCATCGGCACGAACAGCCAGTCGCGCCCGGCCGCCGCCAACGCACTCCTGCCGCGCTCGACCGCCGGCGAAACCGAAATCAAGGTCGAACGCGCCAAATACACCTTCGGCCAAAACACCACGATTACGCCCGAACTGGAAATGCAGCTTAAGTTCCAGAGCGAGGACAAAAAGGGCAATCGTCTGTTCGGGCGCGGCACCGGCACGGTGCAGGAATTCCTCGCCGAACCGATCGACAGCACCACGCGCCAGGTCGATCTGACGCTCCACTACACCGGCAGCCGCTTGCAACTGAGCGGCGGTTACTATGGTTCGTTTTATAACAACCGCAATCCCGGCCTATCCATTACAGGCGGCGCCACTGCTTTGAATACTGCGCCGACATCGGTTTTCAGCCCGATCGCCTTGCCGCCGGACAACCTCGCCCATCAATACCATCTATCGGCGGCGTATAACTTCGGCAAGACCACGCGCGCCACCTTCAAGTATTCGCATACGCGGAATACGCAAAACGACGCCTTTATTCTGCCGATCTCGCGCCAAACTCCCGCCGCGCCGTCGGCCACGGCGCAAACCGGCAATAACGACTCGGGACGTAGCGACCTCGGCGGGCGCGTCGACACCACACTAGCGCAGCTCGGACTCACCTCGCGACCGATCGCCGGCTTATCCTTGCTCGGCAATCTGCGTTACGAGGATATCGCCGATAAAACCACCATTGCCCAATACATCCAGCCGCTGACCGCCAACACCCCAGCAGCGCGCGCCACCGCCACCACCGACGGCTTCAACGAACCGCGCTCGCTGAAAAATGTCTCGGGCAAAATCGAAGCCAGCTACCAATTGCCCGATGGTTACCGGCTCACCGGCGGCCTCGATCTCGAAAAGAAAACCCGCACCATGGCTGGCGTGCGCATCGTCGGCTATCGCGAACACACTCAAGAAACCACGTACCGCATCGAATTGAAGCGCAGCTTGTTCGATAGTTTGAGCGGATCGCTGGCGTTGCTTCACGCCAAACGCGATGGCAGCGATTTCAGGACGCTGAACACCCTGGGCGGCTGCCTGTATGGCAACGGGACAACTGCCGCAGCAACCACCTGCGCGACCGGCGCGACTGCCGGCATCGTCGGCCTACTGCAACCGATCTATATCGCCGACCGTAACCGCGACAAACTCAGGCTGGCCTTGGACTGGTCGCCGCTCGAAAACCTCTCCGTGCAATTCACCGCCGAAGGTTCGAACGACGACTACGGTCGCCGCGGCCTGACGCCCGATATCGGCATGCGCTCCGGCGACGCTCGCCTGTTTTCGTTCGACGCCAGCTACGCGATCAACGACAAATGGCAACTCACGGGCTACGCCTCGCAATTCACAACCAAGATCGATCAATCGACGGGTCTCACCGCCGCCGCGGTCTGGAACGCCGCGCTCAAAAACATCGGCCAAAACTACAGCCTGGGCGTCAAAGGCAAGCTCACCGGCCAGATCGACCTCGGCGCCGAACTGCTCTGGGCCAAGGATTTAAGCGAATACGCCCTGAGCGGCGCCGGCGTAAGCTCCCTGCCCGATATCGATAATAAGCAAACCACCTTCAAACTGTTCGCGCGCTACGCCTGGGATCGCGACAGCGGCGTACGCATGGACTACCTCCACGACAAACGCCGCAGCACCGACTGGACCTGGAACGGCGCGAGCAACAATCCCTACGTCTATACCGACGGAACCTGGCTGTATCAAAATCCCAACGAAAAAGTCCATTTCGTCGGCGTCTCTTTGTACTACAACTTCCGCTAAATCGATACGCGAACCATGCCTAATCCCGACTCGCCCGGCCTGGAACTCAAAGAGCGACGTCGCCATCGCGGCGCGATCGTCCGGGTATGGGATTGGACGGTTCGCCTATCGCACTGGATCGGAGTACTGCTGTTCGCGATTATCTACCTGAAGTACGAAAAATTCCCGATACATACCTATGCCGGGTACGCGCTACTGCTTGTCGTCGCATGGCGCCTAGGCTGGGGCGTCATCGGCAGCAAAGCGGCGCGCTTCTCCACCTTCTGGGCGCCGCCGCGCCAAGCCTGGATCTATTTACAACAAACGCTACGCGGCGACGCGGGTTATTACGCCAGCCATAACCCCATGGGTGCATGGATGGCGCTGTCGCTCTGGGGACTGATCCTGATCAACGGCATCCTCGGCCTGCTGCTGTACAGCGCCAGCCAACAACTCGGCCCGTTCGGCGCCCATGTTCCGACCGACTGGGAAGACGGCCTGCTGGCGATCCACCGCTTTTTGGGCCACACCACGGCGCTGCTGACCGCCACCCATATCTTCGGCATGCTGATGTCTTCGCGCCTGCATCGCGAAAACTATGTGCTGGCGATGATCACCGGCCACAAGCGCGTCGCGCGCAACGCCCGCCCCGACGAGCTCGCCGAATACCCCCCCTATGCCGAAAGTCGTATTCCAAATAATTTTCGCCCGCTGGAGCATTGGATGAATTCACGCCATCCCTTCAGTAGCTCGCTGGTTCTGACCGCACTGATCGTACTCGTCGTGCTGGGCCTGACCGAAGCCTTGGTCGGCATCAATAAATACCTGCTAGCCTATTGAATCTTCGGTTTTTTTGGCGATTCCGCACATAATCGCCCGACTCGAAACCCAGTTTTCGCCCCGCTGCGTAAACTCGCAACATCCTGGACAACCGCTTGATTTACAACGATCCATCGGATGCCTGAGGCATCTCGCGGCGGTCGTCCGCGTTAAAAATATCCACTGAGAATTTACCGTAACTGCAACCGGGAGTACGAGGGTAAACCCCCTTCTGTAATCCGAGTCCGAAGCGTCGCGGAACCGTAATATTCAAAAACCGCAGCGCGACATCCGCAAATTCGGACGCTCCCGGCTGCCGCATCCGTCACATCTTCACGAAAGCCCCCCGCCATGAGCACAACCGACTTGCTGGACTCTTCAACCGACGCCCCCATCGACACCCCAATGGCCAACCTCTATACCGGCCAAATGGGACTGCCCCTGCCCCAGGAAATCAGCGGCGAGGTCTTGCTCGAAAAATACGCCAAAGGCAACGAGGGCAACATTCATGACGTGCGCAGCCGCGTCGCGCGCGCGCTTGCCTCGGTCGAAAGCAAGGACAAACGCGCCCAGTGGGAAGCGCGCTTCCTCGAAGCGCAAGAAAACGGCTTCGTCCCCGCCGGGCGCATCAACTCCGCCGCCGGCACCGATCTGTGCGCCACCCTCATCAACTGCTTCGTCCAACCCGTCGGCGATTCGATCTCCGAACTGGTCGACGGACGCCCCGGCATCTACACCGCCTTGCTGCAAGCCGCCGAAACCATGCGCCGCGGCGGCGGCGTCGGCTACGACTTCTCGTCGATCCGCCCGATGGGCGCGCATGTCAAAGGCACGCAATCGCGCGCTTCCGGCCCGGTCTCTTACATGCGCGTGTTCGACCGCTCGTGCGAAACCGTCGAATCCGCCGGCAGCCGGCGCGGCGCGCAAATGGGCGTACTGCGCTGCGACCATCCCGATATCGAAGAATTCATCCACGCCAAAGACAAAGGCGACCTCAGCAATTTCAACATCTCGATCGGCGTCAGCGACGCCTTTATGCAAGCCGTCGAAGCCGACGGCGATGTCGAACTGGTGCATCGCGCCGTGCCTGCGCCCGATCTGCGCGCCGCCGGCGCCTATCAACGCGAAGACGGCCTGTGGGTGTATCGCAAAATCCACGCGCGCGACCTGTGGCAGCAGGTGATGAAATCGACCTACGACCACGCCGAGCCCGGCATCCTGTTCCTCGACCGCATGAATCGCGACAACAACCTGTACTACTGCGAAACGATCGAGGCCACGAATCCTTGCGCCGAACAACCACTTCCTCCGCATGGTTGTTGCTGCCTAGGCTCGATCAACCTCACGCTGTTCGTGCGCGACGCCTTCGGCGCCAAGGCCAGCTTCGATTTCGCCGCCTTCGGCAAAACGATCGACGCTTCGGTGCGCATGCTCGACAATGTGCTCGACTGCACCCATTGGCCGCTGCCGCAGCAACTCGAAGAAGCGCGCGCCAAACGCCGTATCGGCCTGGGCTTCACCGGCCTCGGCGACGCGCTGATTATGCTGCGACTGCGCTACGACGACCAGCCCGCGCGCGATATGGCGCGCACGATCTCCGAATTCATGCGCGACCGCGCCTACCTCTACTCGGTCGAACTCGCCAAAGAACGCGGCGCTTTCCCGTTATTCAACAGCGACCTGTATCTCTCGGGCGGCAACTTCGCCTCGCGCCTGCCGACTGAAATCAAGGATCAAATCCGTCGCCACGGCCTGCGCAACTCGCACCTGCTGTCGATCGCGCCCACGGGCACGATCAGCCTCGCCTTCGCCGACAACGCCAGCAACGGCATCGAACCGCCGTTCTCGTGGACCTACACGCGCAAAAAACGCATGGCCGACGGCACCTTCAAAGAATACGCGGTCGAAGACTACGCCTGGCGCCTCTACAAGCACCAAGGCGGCGACACGCGCGCCCTGCCCGACTACTTCGTCACCGCGCTCGAAATCTCCGCCCAAGCGCATAAAGACATGGTCGCCGCCGTTGCCCCCTACATCGACACCGCCATCTCCAAAACCGTCAACGTGCCGGTGGACTACCCCTACAGCGACTTCGAAGACCTCTACCTCTCGGCCTGGAAATCCGGCCTCAAAGGACTCGCCACCTACCGCCCCAACAGCGTGCTCGGCAGCGTGCTCTCGGTCGAACCCAAAAGCGCCGAAGTCGCGCAAAAACAGCCGCAAGACGTCACCATCGACCACGCCAACCGCCGCCTATCGATCGGCGCCCTGCCCGCGCCGGTGCTCGCCTCGCTGCGCTGGCCCGGACGCCCGCGCATGACCGACGGCAACGCCGCCTGGACCTACATGATAGAAGCGCCGCACGGCGAATTCGCCCTGTTCGTCGGCCAAATCGAAAACGAACTCGGTCGCGCCGTCCCGTTCGAAGTCTGGGTCAACGGCGCCGAACAACCGCGCGGCATCGGCGCGGTCGCCAAAACCCTGTCGATGGATATGCGCGCCAACGATAGCGGCTGGCTCAAACTCAAGCTCGACGCCCTGGCCAAAACCCAAGACGACGACGCCTTCGAACTGCCCTTCCCGCCCAGCGGCGAAAAACGCCTGGTTCCCGGCGTGGTCGCCGCCCTGGCGCAAGTGGTGCGTTACCGCTGCGAAAAACTCGGCGCGCTCGAAGACATCGACAGCCACGCCGTAATCGACTGCATGTTCAGCCGCGACGAACCGAAAACCGGCACCGACGGCACCTTGTCCTGGACCGTCGATATCGTCAACCCGGCCTCGGGCGAAGAATTCGTGCTCGGCCTCAAAGAAATCACCCTGCCCGACGGCGTCACGCGCCCGTATTCGGTCTGGCTATCCGGCCACTACCCACGCGCGCTCGACGGCCTGACGCGCCTACTGTCGCTCGACATGCGCGTACTCGACCCGGCATGGATCGGCATGAAACTGCGCAAGCTCCTGAACTATGCCGAACCCTTAGGCGACTTCTTCGCCCGCGTCCCCGGCTCGAACAAGCAGCAAAACTACCCCTCCACCGTCGCCTATATCGCCCGCCTGATCGTACACCGCTACGCCATGCTGCGCATCCTCGACGAAAACGGCTACCCGACGCGCGAAATGGGCATCCTACAAACCCCGGATCAGAAGAGCGGCGGCGTCAAGGTGATGCAAGGCTCGTTGTGCGGGGAGTGCGGCAATTACACCGTGATACGCAAGGACGGCTGCGACTTCTGCTCGGCATGCGGGGCGGTGGGGACTTGCGGGTGAGGGGGAGCCGTCTTGTCGGAGCCGAGTTTTGAATTTGGGGTACGATATGGGAGTTGAAGGTTGGGCTGATGGAGGAAGCTGGACGGGTGGATGGTCGTTGTCGGCTCAAGGAGAAACCGCACACCTTGCCGCCCGCATCGTCTTTGGAGAGTCGCGGCCTTTAGCTTTTTCGGCAAGGAAGCGGCTATGCCTCATCTTTGGCCTTTGCGGGCGTTTGATATCGGAATCGCAAGCGGTCTGTGTTCAATCCTGACCGGCCATTGGCCACGACTCCATCCTGAACGATCCATCAGGGCTTCTCAAACGCGTAATCTGGACACAAGACTGAAATATTTTGCCTCGCATCGCTGCGGTCAAGGCATTTCCATTCGTCGTCAGTGGTATTGCTCCTCCATTTGAATCGAGATACGCTATAAGATTGCGCCTGAAAATACTTAATCCGTTATGACCCTGAACCGCATGGATCGCGTACAACAGCTCAGCTATGAAAAAGATTTCCGCATCATCTTTCTGGAAGCCAAGGGAGACGGATTTCAGCGCTTGTTCGAAAAACTGATGGCGAAGGCCCACCCTAACGATTTCATGGCTTGCCGCCCTTGGGGCAATACTGGCGACCG
>DATETD010000476.1:0-2526 GCA_035283885.1 Rhodocyclaceae bacterium | reverse complement strand
AGGGTCAATAAGAGCGCCAATACTAGCACCGCCAACAGATCTTTGCGACTGTTCGGGTCTATCGCTCGTCGTTGCCGATATGGCGCACCTCGACCTGCGCCAACAGAGGCACAACAAGCGGCGCAGCAATGTCGTTATCCTCATACGACCTCCATTCGCGACCTGCCGCATAATACCGCCCTTGCCCCTTGCCCCTCCTCTCGCCGCCATGCTCAGGCTTATCCTCTCCAATCGTTTCGACTATCTGCTGGAAAACTTGTTACTACGCTTGGACGGCGACGCGCAGCGCGCCGACAGTTCGCCGTTCGATGCGCCGCAGATTATCGTACCCAGCACCTCGATCCAGCGCCGCCTGACGTTGAGTTATGCCGAACGCAATGGCGTTTGCGCGCATGTCGAATTCTCCTATTTGGCGCAATGGCTATGGCGACAAATGGGGCATGTAATCGAAGTTCAGGAAGTCTCGCCGTTCAGCCCGGATCTGCTGTCGTGGCGCGTGTATGAAATATTCGGCGACGAGAAGTTCAGCGCCGCCCATCCGCGCTTGGCGCGCTATCTCGGCAACGCCGACGCGCTGATGCGCATGGAACTCGCCCAGCATAGCGCGCAATTGATCGAGCATTACATCACCTACCGCCCGCAGTGGCTCGCCGCCTGGTCCGACGGCAAACCTGCCGGCATCGTCGCGCCCGATGGCCGTCCGGCGGACGACGAAGGCTGGCAGGCGGCCTTATGGCGCAGAATTACCGCCGAACTCGGCACACGCCGCCAGCATCCCTCGACGCTCTTTTTCCAAGCCATGGAGCAGCTCGGCGACGATGCGCCGCACCGCGTCGGCCTACCGACCCATACGCATATCTTCTGCCTGCCGACGCTGCCGCCGCTCTATCTCAACATCCTGCGCCAGTTGGCGCGCTGGATCGATATCACGCTGTATGTGCTCAATCCCTGCGAGGAATACTGGTTCGAGGTGGTCGACCGCAAACGGCTAGGCTATTTGAATGCCAGCCGACGCGAAACCTATCACGAAGTCGGCAACACCTTGCTCGCCGCTTGGGGCAAACAAACCCAATCGAATATCGATCTATTATTTTCCGACAACTCGCCCATCAATTCGCCGATTGTCGAACAAGACAGCGCCTTTCTCCCCTCGCCCGAGGATACGCTGCTGGGCCAACTGCAAAACGCGATCCTCGCACTGCGCGATCCCGCGCCCGGCGAATTCCAGCTCGCTCCCGACGACCGCAGCGTCGAAGTCCATATCTGTCATAGCCTGTCGCGCGAACTCGAAGTGCTGCAAGACCAACTGCTCGCGCGCTTCGCCGCCGACGAAGACTTCCGCCCCGATCAAGTGCTGGTGGTGCTGCCCGATATGGAAAAGGCTGCGCCGCTGATCGAAGCGATCTTCGGCAGCGCCCCGCCGGCGCGGCGCATCTCCTACACCATCACCGCCCAAGGGCAGACCCAGATCAATCCGGTGGCGCGCGTGCTCGATAGCCTACTCGCGCTATGCGCCGGGCGCTGCGGCGCCAGCGCGGTGTTCGACCTGCTGCAACAACCGCCGCTCGCTGCGCGTTTCGAGTTGAGCAGCGCCGACCTGGACCGCATCCACGCCTGGATTCGAGACACCGGCATTCACTGGGGACTCGACGGCGGCCAGCGCATGCGGCTGGACTTGCCCGCCGACCTGCGCCACACCTTCGGCGACGGCCTGAACCGCCTGTTCCTCGCCTATGCGCTCGGTGACAGCCCCGAGGCGCACGCCACGGTGCTCGACGGACGCATCGCCAGCGGCAACCCCGAAGGCGGCGATGCGCTGGTGCTCGGACGCTTCTGGCGCTATGTGCAAAAACTAGGGCAATTGCAACGGAGCTGCGCCCAAGACCACGACGCCGACGCCTGGGCGCAGTTGCTCGCCCAGGCCGTAAGCGATTTCACGCAGCCGCAGGGCGAATGGGTGGACGACCAGCGCCGCGTGCTCGCGGCGATTCGCAGTCTGCATGAGCATATGCGCCACGGCGGCCTGAACTCGCCCGTGCCGCTGCAAGTGATCCACCATACCTTGAACGCCGTGCTCGACGATTCCTCGCACGGCGGCGTGCCGAGCGGCGGCATCACCTTTTCGGCGCTGTCCAGCCTGCGCAATCTGCCGTATCGCATGATTTGCCTGCTCGGCCTCGACGACGGCGCGTTTCCGAGCAGCTATCGTCCCAAGGAATTCGACCTGATGGCGCATCGCCCCGAACGCGGCGACCGCCAACGCCGCGTCGACGAGCGCAATCTATTCCTCGACCTAGTGCTCGCGGCGCACGAACGTCTGTATCTGAGCTACAGCGGTCGCCATATCCGCGACAACAGCATTCTGCCGCCCTCGGTGCTGCTGGCCGAATTGCTCGACTACCTGCTGGCCGCCTGCGCGACCAACCCCGACGACATGGCCGCCATCCGCCGCCAACTGATCGTCGAACATCCGCTGCAAGCCTTCTCGCCCGACTACTTTCTCGCCGATAGCGAACCGCGCCGCCG
>DATETD010000475.1:0-4035 GCA_035283885.1 Rhodocyclaceae bacterium | reverse complement strand
CGCCCCGCGCCTTCGAGCACGAATACCGGATAAATTAAATCGTTCGTCGTCAGCGTGTGCTCGCGCATCAGGCGACGCGAAAATTCGTCGCGACGCATACGGCGCATACGCACGGCGGGAAATAGGGCGGAAGAACTCATGGCATACCTCAAAATTTTCGATTGACGAAGGAACTATTGTCCCGCATCTCGATCCCAGCAAGCGGATGGGCTGCGGACTGCGGTTCGCGCTATCCCCCGCTTCTACCTCCCTGAGCGGGGCCTTGGATCGATTGAAACCCCTTCGACCGAGGCTTTTCGCCCTCGACTCCATCCCCTGGGTCGAGGGCGCTTATTTTAGGGGGTTTGCAGTGCGGCAACGCTGCCCTGGTCACTATCCTCGTCGGTATTCTCGCCGCTCTCTTTGGCATGCAACCATGCGCCGACGATGCGCTCCGCTTCATCCATACCGGTTTTTTTCAAGCTGGAGAACAGTTGCGCCGTCACTAGGCCATTGAACATTTCCAGCGAATGACGGGTCTGTTGCAGGGTTTTAGTTTGCTCCTGGCGCGTCAATTTATCGGATTTGGTGAGCAGGCAATGGATCGGTCGCCCGGTGGCGACGAACCAATAAATCATTTTCCAATCGAGCTCCATCAGCGGTCGACGCGAGTCCATAATCAGCACCAGCCCGATCAAATTGGGGCGGCGCGCCAAATAATGTTCGAGTAAACCCTGCCACTCGCGCTGGATGGCCTGCGGCACTTTGGCGTAGCCGTAGCCGGGCAAATCCACTAGGGCGGCGCCGTTTCTCATACGGAACAAATTGATAAGCTGAGTGCGCCCCGGCGTGCGCGAGACGAACGCCAAGCGGGTATGACCGACCAAGGTATTGATCGCACTGGATTTTCCAGCATTGGATCGACCGGCAAAAGCGATTTCCGGGGTATCTATATATGGTAATCCGTCGGGCTTGGCGACGGAAATTTCAAACGTGGCGTGACGAAAAAGCGACATGGAAAACGTACCCGACGATGCGGCAGCGCGACGTTGCGACCGTCGGAAGCGCAGAATTTGACAGAGGTGAGATAGAATATCAGGTTTTCAATTTATCCATCCCGGTGTTCCCGAGGAGTTCAGACCATGAAGCGATCCCTGCTTGCCTTGTCCTGTGCGGCGTTGACCTGCGCAACGATGACCTCCGGCGCCTACGCGTCCGCCACTGCGGCTGCGCCAGCCCCAGCCGCATCCCACGCTGTCGCGCCGATGCCCAAGATCGATCTTGCCGAGGAAGCCGCGCGCGCCAAGCCGATCGCCACCACCGTCTGCGCGGCCTGTCACGGCGCCGACGGCAACAGCCCGGCGCCCACCAACCCCAAACTGGCCGGGCAGCATCCGGAATATCTGTTCAAGCAATTGAAGAATTTCAAGGCCGCCGAAGGCAAGCAGCCCGAGCGTCTCAGCCCCGTGATGAACGGTATGGTGGCGGCCTTCGACGAAAAGCAGTTGCATGAATTCGCCGCCTATTTCTCGCTGCAAACGCAGAAGGGCGAAACCGCCAAGAACCGCGAAACCATCGAGTACGGACAAAAGCTGTATCGCGGCGGCGATCAAGCCAAGGGACTGCCGGCCTGCGCGGCCTGTCACGGCCCGAACGGCGCGGGCTTGCCGGCGCAGTATCCGCGCATCGGCGGCCAATATGCCGAATACACCGAAACCCAACTCAAGGCCTTCCGCGACGGCGCGCGCGCCAACGATCCGAACAAAATGATGCGCATGATCGCGATCAAAATGACCGACGCGGAAATCAAGGCGGTGTCGGACTACATCGCCGGATTGCGTTGATTTTGCGTTGATGGTGTGTCGATAGATCGTCGGCCCGGCGATCGTTACCGGGCCGCAAAAGTCGGCGCCGGCGAGACGGACGCTCCCCCTGCTCTCGTCCTAGCCTCGCCCCAGTATCACTTCAAGCACGAAACGGCTGCCGACATAGGCCAGCAGCAGCGCGACGAAGCCCGACAGCGTCCAGCGCAAGGCCACACGTCCGCGCCAGCCGCGCAGACGCCGTCCGATCAGCAATGCGGCGAAGATCAACCACGACAGCAGCGCAAAAACCACTTTATGGTTAAAGGTCAGAGCTTTACCGAAGACCGCTTCGGAAAATAACACGCCGGAAATCAAGGTCAGCGACAATAATGCGAACGCAACATGGATCAAGCGGAACAGCAAGGCCTCCATGGTCAGCAAGGGCGGCAAACCGGCCAGCAGCGGCGAAATCTTGCCGCGATGCAGACTCTTTTCCGCCGCCGCCATCAGCATCGCATGCAAGGCCGCCAAAGTGAATAAACTATACGCCAGCATGGCCATCAAGAAGTGCAGACGGAAGATCGCCGAACCTGCATTCGCCAGCACATGCGCCTCGCCGAATGCCGCAGGCAAGGCCGCCGCCACCGCCGCCGAAGGCAGACCGAGCACCTGCAAGCCTTCCATACGCGCATAAAAACTTTCGATCCAGTACAAAGCGATCGCCAACCAAAACATGACCGACAGCGCAATCGAAAAACTGAAGCGCATGCTATCGCCGTCGAAAATCGCCAAGCGCAGACTGAGCGCATGCAACAGCAGCGCGCCGAGCAAGACGCTGCGTTCGCCCCAGCGCAGGCCGCCGTCGGGTTTGTCCAACACCGCGCCGCGCCAGCGGGTGCGCCAAAGATGCACCGCCAAACCGGCATACAGGGCCGTAGCGGATAGATAGATTAAGATTGAGGGCATGAGCAAAGTCTACACCATGCGCTGAAATTCATCGACACTGCGTAGCGCGACAACGCACGCCGATTTTCCAACAATCGTCATTACCACTCCCTAAATTCCCTATCATGCTAGAAAATCTTACCCAGCGCCTGGCGCGAGTCGTTAAAAATCTGCGTGGACAGGCGCGCATCACCGAAAGCAACGTCGCGGACATGCTGCGCGAGGTGCGTATGGCCTTGCTCGAAGCCGACGTCGCCTTGCCCGTGGTCAAGGACTTCATCGCGCGCGTCAAAGAAAAGGCCCTGGGGCAAGACGTGCTCGATTCGCTCACGCCGGGACAAGCTTTGGTCGGCATCGTCCATGACGAACTGACCGCGTTGATGGGCGGCGCCAGCGTCGGCTTGAACCTCGCGGTGCAACCGCCGGCGATTATTCTGATGGCCGGCTTGCAAGGCGCAGGAAAAACCACCACCACCGGCAAACTCGGCAAATGGCTCAAAGAACGTCAAAAGAAACGCATTCTGACCGTCAGTTGCGACGTTTATCGTCCGGCGGCGATCGAACAGCTCAAAGCGGTTTCGGCGCAAGCCGGCATCGACTTCTTCCCCTCGACCAGCGAGCAAAGCCCGACCGCGATCGCCGCCGCCGCGCTCGATCACGCCCGACGTCATCATTACGACGTGCTGTTCGTCGACACCGCCGGACGCTTGGCGATCGACGAAGTGCTGATGGCCGAAATTCGCGACCTGCATGCGCAGCTAAACCCGATCGAAACCTTGTTCGTCGTCGATGCGATGTTGGGCCAGGACGCCGTGAATACCGCCAAGGCGTTCAACGAAGCCCTGCCGCTGACGGGGGTGATTTTGACCAAGCTCGACGGCGATGCGCGCGGCGGTGCGGCGCTGTCGGTGCGCCATGTGACCGGCAAGCCGATCAAATTCGCCGGCGTCGGCGAAAAGCTGACCGGACTCGACGAATTCCATCCGGAACGTATGGCCTCGCGCATCCTCGGCATGGGCGACATCCTGAGCCTGGTCGAAGACGCCCAACGCAACGTCGATCAAGACAAGGCCAAAGACTTGGTCAAGAAGATGCAGAGCGGGCGCGGCTTCGATTTGAACGACTTCAAGGAACAGATCGGCCAGATGCGCAAAATGGGCGGCATCTCCAGCCTGCTCGACAAACTCCCCGCACAATTCGGCGCGATGGCGCAGCAAGCCGGCGGCGCGGTCGACGATAAATCGATACGCCGCATCGAGGGCATTATCGACTCGATGACGCCCGGCGAACGCGAAAAGCCCGAAAT
>DATETD010000474.1:0-4601 GCA_035283885.1 Rhodocyclaceae bacterium | reverse complement strand
CACACACCCGTTAGGGGCGCTACCCTACACGACTCTTATCTCGACCATTGAAGGGGCCGAAACGAAGGAGTCGCCCCTGAAAACTGGGTTTACCCGAGCGATCTTGATAACCGGGCAGCAGAACCGAAAATCAAGACCGTTGCGCAAACTCAAGCCGCTGCTTCTACCCCCAGCGAACTATGCCTTCGGTGCGAACGCCAGTTGCAGCACTCCGGCATCGAAACCGCTCGAATTTTCACCCGTGTCGGCGAATCGATACAGGGCCGCAGCATAAATGCCGCCGAGCGCCGCCTGTATCAGCGCGGCCAGTATCACCGCCGCCAACACCAGGACTGCCGTCAAACCGACGACGACTCCGCTGCCGGTGGACACCGCCACCGCCACCAGCACCCCGCCGCCGAACAGGAGGGCGAACTGTATCAGGACAAACACGACGCCGATGCCGGCTTGACCGACGATGTTCTCGCCCCAGGTTTTCTTCAACAAGCCCGCACTTTCCTTGATAGCGTCGAACGGCCCGACATCGCGTGCGACCAGCACCGGCGCCACCATATAGGTGGCGACCGTCCAGCCGGCGCCGAGTAAGCCGACGACGATTTTGCCGACAAATCCGACCCGCTCCTGTATCGCCCGCAAGATCATGCCCACGGTCGCCGCAATGCAGGCATAGCCGAGGATGCTGCCGAACTTCGACATCGCGATGCGCAACCCATCCGACACCGTGGGGTCGCCACCATCGAAACGCATCATCGCCGCGCCGACCAGCGCCGCATTGAAGAAGAATATGACGAAGTAAAGAGCAACGTAAAACAGAAAGGCCAGCGCGACCGCCAGCAAGGACAACAGCGAATCGTCTTCTGCCGTCGTCTCGGCGTTCGACAGGCCGTCAAGCGCGCCCAATCCAAAGATCGGCAAGGCAAAACAGGCGATTACGACAAGGGTGGCGAGAGCGGAGATCAAAGGAAACATGAGCAATTCCTTATCCTGCTTCAAAACGGCTCCGCTGGCCTTGACCAGGGACCAACTGCGCGACAAGCTTTGAAACATGCGATTCTCCTTGAGCGTGAATAGATGCGGGATACGGTCCATTCTAGCGGGAGAACCGACGTCGCAACCATGCGTCGTAGCGACGCCGACGAACCGACGCCTACGCCGTTTGCGAGAGCTTAAATCGATTGGAATTTTTGGTGGGCGATAGTGGGATCGAACCACTGGCTTCCACCGTGTGAAGGTGGCACTCTACCGCTGAGTTAATCGCCCTGGATTGCTATGATCGTTGCTACGATCGCTCATGGGGAATGAGCCGCATCTGCCGCCTGCCGATAGACGCGCCGTCGACAAGAGGCGCGGATTATAACCGCTCTTTGCCGGCGTGCAAGTCGAAAGTTGACTATCGTCAAAAAGGCGCGCATGCTCGATCCCAACGTTCGGCAATTCTTACACGCGCTGTAGGAAGAAACCCATCGACAAGGACTGTATGGCATAAACCGTAACGCATCGCCGCATTCGACACCCACCGGAGGAATCGTCATGACTCGAAACGCACATTTCCTGTTGCTCTCCGCATGCTGCGCCGCGCTATCCGCTTGTTACCTGGCCCCGATACAGCCCCCCGCCGCCCAGCCGACCATCGCTCCTTATCCGGCCATGCCGCCCGCCGCGACGCGACGATTGCTCTCCGCGCGCCTCTACCCGGCCAACGATCCCGCCGCCACGATCGGCATGATGTCGGGCACCATCGTCGTGCCGGAAATCGGACGCGGCGAGTTCTCGCTCACAATAGACGACGAGTTTTATCAGGGCGAAGCCACGCGCGATCCCGATTCGACCCATGGCAAGGCCAATGCCTGGGGCAATCGCAGCGGTTATCTCAAATGCGAATACAGCATGAGAACGCCGACGCTAGGCTCGGGTTCCTGCAAACTCTGGAACGGCGCGTGGTTCGATATCCATATCGGCCCTGAAATCGCGCCTTAATGTCGCATGAACCGCTGCACGATCAGCCGCACGACGCAAAAGTCGGCTCTCGCGCGACGGCTAGAATCATTGCAACACCCCCTCCGCCAAGGTCAGCACCCGCCCCATGCGTTTCGCCAGGTCGGCGTCGTGGGTGACCGTCACCAATGCGGTTTTATGTTCGATGCACAGTTCCTGCATCAAGGCGAACACCGCGTTGGCGGCGCTGCGGTCGAGGTTGCCGGTGGGTTCGTCGGCGAGTAATGCCGCAGGATGAGTGACGAGTGCGCGCGCGACGGCGACGCGTTGGCGTTCGCCGCCGGATAAGGCGCTGGGGCGATGGCTGAGGCGATGCGCGAGGCCGACGCGTTGCAGCACTTGATGCGCGCGCGCTTCGGCTTCGGCGGCCGGAAGGCGGCGGATCAATAGCGGCATGGCGACGTTTTCCAGCGCGGAAAACTCCGGCAATAGATGGTGAAATTGATAGACGAAGCCGAGCGAGCGGTTGCGCAGGCGGCTGCATGCGACTTCGCTTAAGCCTTGCATCGCGACACCCTGAATAAACACGCTGCCGGCGGTCGGCGCATCCAGTCCGCCGAGCAGATGCAGCAAGGTGCTTTTGCCGGAGCCGCTGGCGCCGACGATCGCCACCATCTCGCCGGCATCGACCTTCAGGTCGATATGCGCCAGCACCGGCACTTTGGTTTCGCCTTGCCGGAAAACTTTATTCAGGCCGCGGCATTCGAGCACGGCGTTCGACAATTCGGAATTCATTTGTTTGGAATGTTCGGTTTTTGGTTCGGGTTTATGTATTGTTCATCGAGAGCAAGCCGCTCGTCTGCGCCGATTAAGCGCACATCGGCATTGACAGGTTTGCATCGAGTCTGCGAGACTCCATAACGACACCGTCCAATAATATCGTAAAAGGGGAACGAACCATGCTCGAAAACATGAAAATCGGGAAGCGGCTTGGCTTGGGTTTTGGCGCAGTAATGATGCTGACAATATTGCTCGGTCTGATCGCCTGGGGCAAGGTGCGCGAAATCGGCGGCGGCTGGAGCGATTTCGAAGCGAGAACGTTGCATGAGCGCGATGCGGTGACGCTGGGTTTTTCGGGGCTGCAAAACGGCATCCATCATTTCAAGAATTATGTGCTGCGCGGCGGCGACTATGCGCAGAAGTTTGCCGACGACATGGTCGTTATCGGCAAGGCCGCAGCCGACTATCGCCAAGCCGGCGATCTCGACGAAAACGAGAAAATGCTGTTGGCGCAGATCGAACAAGGCGTCAAGGACTATCGCTTGGCGATGGACGAGGCCGTCAAATTGAACGCCGCCGGCAAGACCATCGCCGAGATCGATAAAGCGATCAAGGGCGCCGACAAGGCGGTCGACGACGGTTTCAAGAAACTGCTCGAACTGAATCTGCGGCGCACGCAGGAGGCGTCGGCGAAATTCAAACAGGCTATCGATGCGACTTCGCTGTGGATAGGCGGGCTGTGCCTGATTATCTTGACCTTGGGTTTACTCGCCTCGTGGCTGATTACGCGCTCCATCGTCAAATCCATGACGGAGGTCAGTTCGATCGCCGCCAATTTGATGAACGCCGCCCACCAAGTTTCCGCTACGGCGCAATCCTTGTCGCAGGCATCGTCCGAACAAGCGGCCGCGGTCGAGGAAACCACCGCGTCGATCGAACAGATGTCGGCGTCGATCGCGCAAAACGCGCAAAGCGCCACGCTGGCCGCGTCGATCTCGACCGACGGCACGAAAAAAGCAGCGGACGGCGGTCAGGCGGTCGGCGAAACCGTCGGCGCGATGAAGCAGATCGCCAAGCGCATCGGCATTATCGACGACATCGCCTACCAGACCAATCTGTTGGCCTTGAACGCGGCGATCGAAGCGGCGCGCGCGGGCGAGCATGGCAAAGGCTTTGCCGTGGTTGCCGCCGAAGTGCGCAAGCTCGCCGAACGCTCGCAGGTCGCTGCGCAGGAAATCGGCCAATTGGCGATCAATAGCGTCAACTTAGCCGAAAAAGCTGGCAAATTACTCGAAGAGATCGTCCCGGCGACGCGCAAGACCGCCGATATGGTGCAGGAAATCACCGCCGCCTCCAAGGAGCAAACCATGGGCGTCGGTCAGATCAATAGCGCGATGGGGCAAATGAATCAGACCACGCAACGCAACGCCTCGGCGGCGGAGGAACTGGCCGCGACCTCGGAAGAACTCAACGGTCAAGCGGCGAGTTTGCAGGATCTGATGCGCTATTTCACGGGCGGCGACGCGGTCTCCTCCGCCTTCTCGGCACCGACGAGACCGACACGACGCGCCAACGCCTACGCCCCCGGTTACGATAAGCGCGGCGATGCGCCTCGTCCTAACGAAAGCGATTTTTCGCGCTATTAGTCGCACATCGAAAGTCGGCGCCGACGAGACGACTTGCCTTAATTCCATATACCCAACATCATCCACATGATAGACAACACTACGCCACCGAACATTTGGGATGCAAAACGGAAGTGCTGCTCGCGCTCGCGGCGGCGCTGCTCGCGCGCCTCAGAGACGAACAGCGCATCGCGCTGGAGCAGGTGCATCTAAGCCGACTCGAAAATTGGTATAAGCAGCGCGTCGTCACGCACGAACGCA
>DATETD010000473.1:0-9214 GCA_035283885.1 Rhodocyclaceae bacterium | reverse complement strand
GCAATCTTGTTGGTCGCTCCCTTGACTCCACATCCAGATCGCCATTGCTCTTCTGCGCACTTCCGGGTGAGGATGGTGAAACCGATCCCGAGCCAGAGCCGCCACCCATTCACGCGAGAACTCCACTTTTCGCATTTCCGTCGCCCCTTCCGTCAAAGAAAGATGTGACATGAAAAACACTAAAATGCTCCCTAAAGCCGGTCAATTCCGACCGCGAAACCCACCGCCCGCCAAATTCGCACCGCCCATCCAACTCAACATCGCCGCCCAGAACAATACAGTAGCCAAAAACAAAATCAATACCCCGCAGCGATTTTCGAAAAATATTTCAACCACCGCACTACCCCAAAAGAATTATCTGCCGCCAAGCGCCGACCGCCCAAGCTAACCGGCTCCGAGCCGTCCCGCCAGCGCCGACTTTTACTCGCCGACGGAGCTTCCGGCCAAGCGATAGCACGGGCGATAGACGCTGCCGGGTAGTTTCATGCGGCCTTGGGCGACGAAGGCGGCGAGCAGTTCGTCTAGAAGTCGCATGATTTCCGCATCGCCGCTGAGTTCGAACGGGCCGAAGTCGGCGATCGCGCGCATGCCGGCGGCTTTGACGTTGCCGGCGACGATGCCCGAGAAGGCGCGGCGTAGGTTCGCCGCCAAGCGATGCGGCGCTTGGTCGCGGCGCAAGTTCAAACGGCGCATGGCGTCGTGATTCGACTGGAACGGCATTTGGAATTCCGTATCGATCTTCAATAGCCAGTTGAAGAAATAGGCGTCCTGGCGTCGGCTGCGGAACTGCTTGACGGTTTCGACGCCCGCTTTGACGAGGCGCGCGACTTCCGCCGGATCGCCGATGACGATACGGTAATAGCGGCGTACTTGCGGGCCGATGGCGCCAGCGAGGAAGGCGTCGATGCGGCGGTAGTAGTCGGCGCTCGCGGCGGGGCCGGTGAATACCAGCGGGAACGGCACATCGTCGTTGTCCGGATGCAATAATACGCCGAGTAGATATAGAATTTCTTCGGCGGTGCCGACGCCGCCCGGAAAGACGACGAAGCCGTGACCTAAGCGCACGAAGGCTTCGAGCCGTTTTTCGATATCCGGCATGATGACCAGCTCATTGACGATGGGATTGGGCGGTTCGGCGGCGATGATGCCAGGTTCGGTGATGCCGATGTAGCGCGCATCGGCGACGCGCTGTTTGGCGTGGGCGATGGTCGCGCCTTTCATCGGCCCTTTCATCGCGCCGGGGCCGCAGCCGGTGCAGATGTCCATGCCGCGCAGCCCAAGTTGATAGCCCACCACTTTAGAATACTGATATTCTTCGCTGCTAATCGAATGTCCGCCCCAACACACCGCCAGATTCGGCGACAGAGTGGGTCTCAGACACTTGGCGTTGCGCAGGATATGGAACACCGCATTGCCGATATCGTCCGAGCAGCTTAAATCGTAAGCCGGATTGGCGACGATTTCGCTGCCGGTATAGACGATGTCGCGCAGCACCGAAAACAGGTTTTCGCGTATCCCACGGATCATTTCGCCGTCGACAAACGCCGAGGCCGGGGCGTCGATGACTTCGAGTTGAACGCCGCGCTCTTGCTGGACGACGCGGATGTCGAAGTTTTTATAGTGATCCAGCACCGCGCAACTGTCGTCTTCCGCGCCGCCCGAGTTCAATACCGCGAGCGAGCAGCGGCGGTACAGCTCATGCAATCCGCTTTCGCTGGTGTCGCGCAGTTTGGCGATTTCGAGCTTGGATAAGATTTCCATCGATCCTTCGGGCTGGATCAGGGCGCTGATTGTCGGCATATTTTTTCAGTCGCAGTAGATTTCAAGCGCGTCGTTCGCCGCATCGCCGAGACTGGCGGCAACCTCCAAGCAGCAGCACGGCGGTTTGCGCCAAAACGCATAAGTGGTGGCGAGCAGTTGGCGTATCGCTCTGGCCATAATCGCGTCGTCATCGAAGCTTTCAAGCCGGGAAAGTGAATTTATCATGCGCTGCTTTCATAGATAAGATGAAAAGACGTCGGATGCGACTGTACGCGGCTATTTTTACAGCTCTATGAACGGACTGTTACGTTTTTACGAACATAAAAAAAACGGGCGACTGGCTGATGCCGAAGTCGCCCGTCCCATCGTTGCTCCGTTGCTGCGCCTTATTTTTGTTTGGGCGGCCGACCGGTTTTGATGACGGCCAGCGATTGCAGCGCCGCCTTGACGTCGTCGTCGCTTTGCGCGGCGAAGGCGATAATCGCAGCGCGCAGCACTTCGCTTTTCTTCACCGCCAAGCCCTTGGCGATACAGCGTTTTTTGAGCGCGCCGATCAAGTCGTATTCGGCTTCCGGCATCGTGAAGCTGTCGCGGATTTGCTTGATTTTCTTCGGTTTGACGGCTTTTGCGATCTTGTCGTCATCGGTCGTGGCGACCGAGACCGAAACTGGGGCAGCCGCCTCCGTGCTCGCGATCTCGGGTGTAGCGACCGCATCGGCGATGGGGTCGGCAATTTTATGCGCCGCTTTTCTGGATCGTTTGGACGTGGGTTTGGCGGCAAGTTCTTCGGCGGTCGCCGAGGTTTCCGTGGCGGGAGTGGCGTTCATTTTTAGCTCCTGGTTGAAAATAAACAGTATAAACAGTTTACACCATTATATCCACTCCCAGATGCGCTCATGCGCCGACGAGGCATCGCCGCGATCCGTCTCGCCAGCGCCGACTTTCGCATCGGCATGCCGACGCTAGCGGCGATGCTGTCACCGAACTGCAATATTTCCGCAATATTCGGGTAATGCGCGCATGACACACTGCCCGCACTTACATCAGCGGAGAAATTGCAATGAAGGAGACATCGATCCCCTTGGCGTTGGAGCATGCGAAAGCCGGCGGCAATCGCGGTTTACATGTTGGATTGGCGCATAGCGAAGTGCAGGTGCGCGAGGCGCAGCGGTTGCGTTACAAAGTGTTCGTCGAAGAACTCGGCGCACAGATCGAAAGCCGCGTGCCCGGTCACGATATCGATTTTCTCGATCCGTTTTGTCAGCACTTGATCGTGCGCGACAACGCCAGCTTGCAAGTCGTCGGCGCATATCGCCTACTCACTCCGGAAGCGGCGCGCCGCGCCGGCGGTTACTATGCGGAAAACGAGTTTTCGCTGACGCGCTTGCAGCATCTGCGCGGCCGCATGGTCGAAGTCGGACGTTCATGCATCCATCGCGATTACCGCAAAGGCGGCGTGATTACGTTGTTATGGTCGGGCCTGGCCGACTACGTCGTCGCCAGCGGCTGCGACTACATTATCGGTTGCGCATCGATCGGCATGGCCGATGGCGGCCACAATGCGGCCAACGTCTATATGCAGCTCAGCGCCGAACATCTGGCGCCGCTGGAGTACCGCGTATTCCCTAAGCATCCCCTGCCCTTCGAACGCTTGGCCAACGGCCAGGAGGCGCTGATCCCGCCGCTGATTAAAGGCTATCTGCGCCTAGGCGCATGGATTTGCGGCGAGCCGGCCTGGGATCCGGATTTCAACTGCGCGGACGTGCTGATGCTGTTGCCGATGGCGCGCATGAACGAACGCTATAAACGCCACTTTCTCGCCAAATAATGAACCAGGAAAAGCAGTTGTCCACGAAAGACACGAAAAGCACGAAAATTTCAGTGCAACACCTTGTTTTCGTTCGCGTCTTTCGTGATTTTCGTGGATAAAAGAGGTTTTTAGGATGAAAGTTAGAAGCCTATTTATTTCAGATGTCCATCTCGGCACGCGCGCTTGCCAAGCCGAGCGTTTGCTGGAGTTTCTGAAAAATTACGAAGCGGAAAATCTGTATCTGGTCGGCGATATCGTCGATTTCTGGTCCTTGAGCCGAAATATTTACTGGACATCGCAGCATAATACGGTGCTGCAAAAGATTCTACGCCGCGCGCGTCACGGCGAAAATGTCGTGCTGATTCCGGGCAATCACGACGAAATCCTGCGCGAATATCACGGCCTATCGTTCGGTAATATTCTGGTGGTTAAAGACTGCATCCACGAAGCGGCGGACGGTCGCCGCTATTTGGTGATCCATGGCGACGAATTCGATCAAGTGACGCGCTACCATCGCT
Organism: Rhodocyclaceae bacterium; assembly: GCA_035283885.1. Lineage (GTDB taxonomy): Bacteria > Pseudomonadota > Gammaproteobacteria > Burkholderiales > Rhodocyclaceae > DATETD01. The sequence goes on along the minus strand of DATETD010000473.1, from coordinate 5,125 downwards.
GGATCGCGGTGCTTGGCGACGTGGGCTACGACCTGCTGGTGAACGCCAACAATTGGCTGTCCATCGTGCGGCGCAGCTTGCGACGCCCCGGCTACTGGTCGCTCGCAGGATACGCCAAGCGGCGCGTCAAACAAGCGATCTCGTTCGTGTTCGATTTCGAAAAAGCCCTGATTCATGCGGTGCGCGAACGCAATCTGGATGGGGCGATCTGCGGTCATATCCATTTCGCTGCGATCAAGAAAATCGATCGATTGGTGTATATCAATTGCGGCGACTGGGTCGACAGTTGCACCGCCATTGTCGAACATCTGGACGGGCGCATGGAGTTGATGCATGCGGACGCCGCACCGCAACTTGAAGACCCCACTCCGACCGTCGAAAGTTTTTACGACGCGGAACCTGCCGCCGCAACGCCCGCCGTATGAAACACACTATGAAAGCGCGAGGTAACAAATATGTCGTCATTTTCCGTTCTACTCGAAAAATATCATGGCCAACCGAATAGGGTCGCCGATTCCACACCCAAACCGGCCAGTCGCATGTCCGAACTGAGCGAACTATTGACGCTGCGGCGGCTGCACGCGGTGTTTCAACCCATCGTCGATCTGCGCAACGGCAGTATTTACGGCTTCGAAGGTTTGATACGCGGCCCGGAGAATTCCCCGCTGCATACGCCGCACGCCTTATTCGAACAAGCGCGTCGCTCCGACATGACGGTCGAACTCGAACGTCTGTGCCGCGAAACCGTGCTGAACGACTATGCGGAACTCGATTTGCCCGGTCGTCTGTTCATCAATTCCAGCTACCCGTGCCTCGAAGACGCGCTGCTACGCCAAAGCGAGGAAATGCGGCATCTACAGTCGCTCGACATGACGCCCGATCGCATCGTGATCGAATTGACCGAAAACCATCTGGTCGAAGACTTCTCGATTCTGCATGAAGTGCTGGTCAAATTCCGCCGCGCGGGCTTCGATATCGCGATGGACGATCTCGGCGAAGGTTTTTCGAATTTGCGCATGTGGTCGGAGGTGCGCCCGGAAATCGTCAAAATCGATCGGCATTTTATCGGCGGCATCGCCGAAAATCCGTTGAAGTTTCAATTGGTGCGCGCGATCCACGATATCGCCGAAACCTGCGGCGCCAAGGTGGTGGCCGAAGGCATCGAAACCGAAGCCGAATTCATCGCCGTGCGCGATCTGGGCATCCACTACGGTCAAGGCTTCCTGATCGCGCGCCCCGCCGCCACGCCGTCGGTGCAACTCGGCGAACAGGTGGCGCGGCTGTTGGAAAACGCCCGCTTGAAAGTCCAGCCGCGCTACAAGAAAAATCAAAATGGCTATATTCCGGTGCAACACTTGGTGCGTCATCTAGAACCGGTAACGCCCGACACCGAAAGCGACGAAGTGTATACCCGCTTCGAAACTACGCCGGAGCTGCGTATGTTGCCGGTAGTCGACGAAGGCAAACCGATCGGCGCCATCACGCGTTTCAGCCTGATCGACCGCTTCGCCCGCCCCTACCGGCGCGAGTTGTACGGCAAAAAACCCTGTCATTTGCTGATGAACGACAGCCCCTTGATCGTAGACCAGGCGACCAGCGTGCAGGATCTGGCGCGCATGATCGGCAACAGCGAACAAATCTCGTTTTCCGACGATTTCATCATTACGCAAGAAGGCGTCTATCTCGGCATCGGCTCGAATCGCGAGCTGATCAAGCTCATCACCGAAATGCAGATCAGCTCGGCGCGTTACGCCAATCCGCTGACGCAACTGCCCGGCAACGTGCCGATTTGCGAACATATCGAGCGCCTGCTGGAAATCCAGATTCCGTTCGTCGCTTGCTACGCCGATCTGGATTCGTTCAAACCGTATAACGACGTCTATGGCTATCAACGCGGCGACGAGGTGATTTTGATGCTCGGCAAGGTGCTCGACGAAGTCATCGACCATCGCGCCGACTTCCTCGGTCATATCGGCGGCGACGACTTTATGATTCTGTTCCAGGGAGATCGCTGGGAAGACCGCTGCCGCCGCGCGCTGGAGTTGTTCGACAGCCGCATCGCCCATCTGGTCGAAGCCGAACACTTGGTGATGGGCGGCTTTCAGGCCGAAGACCGGCGCGGCAAGCAGATATTCCATTCGATACCGTCTTTATCGCTGGGCTGCATTCCGGCGACGCCCGGACAATTCAAAACTCACCACGAAGTCGCCGCCGCCGTGGCGGACGCCAAACATCAAGCGAAAAAAACCCGCGGCAGCAGTCTGTTTATCGAACGGCGGCAAAAGAACGCTTGATTCGCTCTCGGTGCGACCGCCCCCGAGCCGTCTCGCCAGCGCCGACTTTTTATAAAGACTTTCATAGAACTGTCACATGACTTGTCTATCCTTCGCGTCGTCGATAGTCACGGATATTTTGCAATGGATCTGATTTTATGGCGGCATGCCGAAGCCGAAGAAGCGCAGGACGGCACGAACGATAACGATCGTAAGCTGACCGCGCGCGGCAAGAAACAAGCGCAGCAGATGGCGGACTGGCTACGAACCCAGCGCTTGAGCAATTTGCGGATTTTGTCGAGTCCGGCGGAATCGGCGCGACAAACGGCATATACCTTGGGCTTGCCGTTCAAGGTCAAAACGCAACTCGGCGTTGACGCCACCGCCGGCGATTTATTAACGGCGGTCGAATGGCCCGATTTTGCCGGAGCGGCGATTTTGATCGGCCATCAGCCCGGCCTGGGCCGTCTGGCCTCCTTGCTGCTGTCCGGGCAGGAAGCCGACTGGACCATCAAAAAAGGCGGAATATGGTGGTTCAGCAACCGCGTGCGTCAAGACGAATCCCAGACCGTAGTGCGCGCCGTCATCAATCCCGACAATGTCGCCAACGAAATCAAGGCGGCCTCCCATACGCGCAAGGAAGACGTTTCGCCGCTAGACGCGCCCACTCCGCACATCATGACCAGCGAATCCAATTCCAACCTGCCCGCCTGCGAAAACTGTCGTTACTTTTTCTTTCAGGAAAAATCCATCGGCAGTTGCCATCGCCACCCGCCGCTATTCGCCGGCGAATCGCCTAAGGATATCCACCGCTGGCGCTTCCCCGTGGTGACGCTGCACGCCTGGTGCGGCGAGCATACGTTGCACTCCAGCTTGGCCGATGCGGCGGCGCGCCCGAACGGGCACACGGCGCGGAACGGCCAATGAACCGTCCAGCCGAGTTTATCGGCATTGCCAGCGGCATCGGCGCCCGCGATCCCGGCTGCCAGGACGGCCCGGATGTATTGCAAAGTCTCGGCTTTTTACAGGAATTGGAACAGCAATCCTGGCTGGACCCCGCAGCAAGAATTCTGCGCGCGCCGCACCGCGACGATAGCACGCCCCTACAGACGATCGCCGCATTGTCGCGACAATTGGCGGATCGCGTCGGCCTCAGCCTACAGCAAGGTCATTTTCCGCTCGTCATCGGCGGCGACCATTCCTGCGCCATCGGCACCTGGTCGGGCGTGCGCAACTTCATGGCGCCCGATCAAGCGCTCGGATTGATCTGGATCGATGCGCATATGGATAGCCACACCTTCGCCACCTCGGAGTCGCAAGCCATCCACGGCATGCCCTTGGCCTGCCTGCTCGGACACGGCGATCCGGCGCTCACGGCGATAGGCGGGATAGGATCGACGGCGCCGAAACTGCGCGCCGCCGATGTCTGCTTGATCGGCGTGCGCAGTTACGAATCGGGCGAGGCGGCGCTGCTCGAACGACTCGGCGTCCGGGTGTATTTCATGGACGAAATTCGTCGGCGCGGTCTCGAAGCGGTGCTGATCGAAGCCCAGGAGCGGGTCGCGCGCAATACCCATGCCTGGGGCATCAGCATCGATCTCGACGCGCTCGACCCGATCGAAGAACCCGGCGTCGGCTCGCCCGTGCCCGGCGGCCTGTTCCGCGCCGAACTGATCGCCGCCATGCGCCGCGTATGCGATAGCGACACATTATGCGCTATGGAAATCGTCGAATACAATCCCTACGCCGACGCCGAATTTCAAACCGCCGACACCGTATGCAAACTATGCCGCGTCGTCATCGAATGATTCGGGATATCAGAAAGACATGATGTCCCATCGGGTGAGTCGGATGTTGGGCTGACCTTATCAGCCCAACATGCTTGATGAAACCCAGCCCAACGGATTCCATCCAGCGCAGCTCGTCAGAAGCTATGACGAACGCCGATTTGCAACGCGCTTGGATCGAAGTTGCCATTCGCACCCGCAACGTTGTTGACCGACATGCTCGTCGACGATGCACTTTGGATCGGACGAGCCGCGCCAAGATTTCCTGCTCGATTTGCATTGTTGATCATCGCATAAGCGCCATACACTGCGGTGCGCTTCGACATCACGTACTCATAATGCACGCCCCAGTAGCTGTAATCCTGATCGGCGGTCAAGCGATCGTCGTTCTTGCCCAGATTCAAACGCACCGAATGAGCGCCGAAGGGCATCGAAGCGCCCAACGTCCAACCACGGCGATCGCTCAGTCGCGCCCCATCCGTCGCATTCGCCGACCATCCGGTGGTTTCGAGCTTACCCGCGCCATAGGTGGCGAAGAGTTTGGCCATACCGAAATCGTACGTCCCGCCGAGAATCCACATCTTTGCAGTGTTCTCGCGCACGCCATTCACAAAGCCATTGGCTGCGGCCTGACCGTTGCCTGTAAAGACGGTTTCCGCATTGGTGCGAATTGCGGTAATGTCAGCAGATCCCAACGCAAGCCGCGCATTGTGGTACGCCCAGCCCAGAGACATCGGGCCGTTGGCATAGCGCAGATTCAAACCCCACGCCTTGCCGTCTTTTTCGCCCTTGCCCGTACCGACCAATTTCGCATTGCCTGCAAGGGTGCTATCGAACGAGGTATATGCGGTGACGGTCTGATTATTTTCAGCACCGGTCGAATACGCAATCTGTGCATCGAAGCCATTCATGTTCGGCGTCTGATAGCTGACGGAACTATCGAATCGATCCGCACTACCTGCGAGCATACCAAACACCGTGCTGGTTCTGGCGGCAGTGCCGCAGGCAGATGCGTCCGAGCTGCACATGATCGGGTAAGCGGGCGAGTCCATGCGCCCAATCTGC
>DATETD010000472.1:0-3145 GCA_035283885.1 Rhodocyclaceae bacterium | reverse complement strand
GATTTGGCGGACTGTTCGACGACGATCGCCAGCCGACCGGATTCGAGCCGCACCAGCGAGCCGGTCGGGTAAATGCCCATGCTTTTGACAAAGCCCTGGAACACCTGTTCGTCGAAATGCCCTTTACACCATTCGGTCATTTTCTTGATCGACTCGGCGGGGTCCCACCCCGGTTTGTAAGGACGATTGGACGTGATCGCATCGTAAACATCGCACACCGCGCCCATTTTGGCGTACATGCTGATTTGCTCGGTCTGCAAGCGCTCGGGATAACCGCCGCCGCCGACTTTTTCATGATGGTGCAGACAGACATCGAGCACGATTTTGCTCGCCGTATGGCTTTCCAGCAGCAGTTCGTAACCCGACGTCGGATGACCTTTGATGATGTCGAATTCGGCGTCGGTGAGTTTTCCGGGCTTATTGAGCACCGTCAGCGGCGTCCTCACCTTGCCGATATCGTGCATCAGGCCGGCGAGTCCCAGTTCGCGCACCGTGGCGTCGTCGAGCTTCATTTGACGGCCCATCGCGACCATCAAGGCGCTCACCGCCAAGGAATGCATATAGGTGTAGTCGTCCGCCGACTTGAGCCGCGCCAGGCTGATCAAAGCCCCCGGATTGCGCATCACCGACGAAGCGATCTCATCCACCAATCGCCCCGCCGATTCGGCGGCGATCGCCTTGCCCATACGGGCTTCCTGGAACATCGAAATCACCGCTTGCTTGCCATTGGCGCAGATTTTGCTCGCGCGCCGTACTTCTTCGGCCACCGACACGCGCTGCGGCGCAGCACTCGACGGGGCGACCTTAGCCAAGGTTTTTTCGACTTCGGCATGCACTTCAGCTTCGACGCGCGCATCGACCACGTCCAGCCCCTTTTCGACATCGATCCAGACTTCGGTAATCCCGCTATCGACGATACGCCGCAGATCCGCCTCATCCTGGAGCACAAACTTGCTGCGCCAGAACGGATGATCCATCCACGGGCCGCAGAGTTCGTGCAGATGCATGCCCAATTTCAAATGTTCTACGCCGATTTTCTTCAACATGGTAAACTTGCCGCCCGATTCACATGACAATTGACTCTACTAGTATGGATTTGTATCCCTTGCTGCAAGCATTGATCCTCGGCATCGTCGAAGGTCTGACCGAATTCCTTCCCGTCTCCTCCACGGGCCATTTGATCCTGGCAGGGCACCTACTTGATTTTAACGACGAGCGCGGCAAACTGTTCGAGATCGTAATTCAGTCCGGAGCGATTCTGGCAGTTTGCTGGGAATACCGCCAGAAGATTTCGCGCGTCGTTTCCGGTTTGGGGCGCGATCCCGACAGCCAACGATTCGTCATCAACTTGATCATCGCCTTTATGCCTTTAGCCGTGCTCGGACTGTTGTTCGGCAAAGCGATCAAGGAAAATTTATTCAATCCCGTCACCGTCGCCACCACCTTTATCCTCGGCGGCTTCATCATCCTCTGGGCCGAACGCCGTCAGCACCGGATTCGCGTCACGCGCGTCGAAGACCTCGATGTGATCGACGCCTTCAAGCTCGGTTTAGCGCAGGCCTGCGCCTTGATTCCCGGCACCTCGCGCTCGGGTGCGACGATTATCGGCGGCTTGCTGTTCGGCCTGTCGCGCCAAGCCGCCACCGAATTCTCGTTTTTTCTGGCGATTCCGACGCTATTGCTCGCCACCGTCTATCAACTTTACAAAGAACGCGCCCTATTGTCCGTCGACGATCTCGGCCTCTGGGCGGTCGGCTTTATCGCCGCCTTCGCCTCGGCCTTTCTCTGCGTGCGTTGGCTGCTGCGCTTTATCTCCAATCATGACTTCACCCTATTCGCCTGGTATCGGATCGCCTTCGGCATCGTCGTGCTGCTGACCTGGCAATTCGGCGGCGTCAATTGGTCGGCTTAAATTTCAAACTTTTTGTCCACGAAAAGCACGAAAGACACGAACGAAACACGGCATCGAATCGCTCATGAACATATTAATATCATATCTTTTCGTGCTTTTCGCATCTTTCGTGGACAAATGCCTTTCCGAGCTTAATCCCCGTTAAAAGTCGGCGCTGACGAGACGGTCGCCGACTCCACCCTTTCCAGCTTATCCGACTATGCAAATCGATATTACCGTGCGCATTGCGCAACGCATCGCCGAAGAACTCGGCGTGCGCCCGCAACAGGTGCTCGCCACTGTGCAACTGCTCGACGAAGGTGCGACCGTGCCGTTTATCGCGCGTTACCGCAAAGAAGTCACCGACAACCTCGACGACACCCAGTTACGCAATTTGGAAGAGCGTCTGATCTATCTGCGCGAACTCGAAGACCGCCGCGCTGCGATCCTCGCCTCGATCGAGGAACAGGGCAAGCTCACGCCCGAGCTTAAAGCCGAAATCGACGCCGCCGAGACCAAGCAACGGCTCGAAGACCTCTACCTGCCCTACAAGCAAAAACGTCGCACCAAGGCGCAGATCGCGCGCGAAGCCGGACTGGAGCCGTTGGCGAACGCGCTGTTCGACGACCCGACGTTGACGCCCGAGGTCGAGGCCGCAAAATACGTGCGCATCGAAAAGGAACCCGCCGAAAAGCATGTGCCCGACATCAAAGCCGCGCTCGACGGCGCGCGCCAGATTCTGATGGAGCGCTTCGCCGAAGACGCCGGCTTACTCGAAAAGCTGCGCAACCACCTCAACGACTATGCGATCATGGTATCGACGGTGGTCGCAGGCAAGGAAGCCGAAGGCGAAAAATTCCGCGACTGGTTCGACTTTCGCGAAACGATCAAGACCCTACCCTCGCACCGCGCGCTCGCACTGCTGCGCGGGCGCAACGAAGACTTTTTACGCTTGGCGATTAAAACCGAGCCGGAACTGCGCGACCCGCCCGAATCCTCGCCGTGCATCGGCATGGTGACAAGCCATTTCGGCATAAAAGACCACGGACGCGCCGCCGATAAATGGCTGCTCGAAACCGCGCGCTGGGCCTGGATGGTCAAGCTGTCGCTGCATCTCGAAAACGAATTGATGGCCAACTTGCGCGAACGCGCCGAAGAAGAAGCGATCCGCGTGTTCGCACGCAACCTGCACGACTTGCTGCTCGCCGCACCCGCCGGCCCGCGCACCGTGATGGGACTGGACCCCGGCATCCG
>DATETD010000471.1:0-9979 GCA_035283885.1 Rhodocyclaceae bacterium | reverse complement strand
CAATTGCAAATGGCAAGGTTGATCTTCTGCGTGATTGGTGTTCGATAGAAACACCGAGGACAAACGGTCGAAGGTCAATACGCCGTCGGGCTTGGGATAGACGATAGGCTTGCATTCCGCCGCAGGCAGGAGCTTGGTATGGTCGGCAGTATTATGCAGCGTCCACGGCGCTTTGCCGCGCAGCAGCAATTGATCGATGCCGAACATCGCCGAACCTAGCAATAAGCCCTTAGCCATCCAGGGTTTGAAATTGCGCGCTTGATAGAGTTCGTCATACAACCAGGAGTTGTTGAAAGCTTCGGTATAGCCGGTGAGCTCGTCGGCGCTACGTCCGGCGGCGAGCGCCGTAGCGACCGTTTCCGCCGCCAGCATGCCGCTCTTGATCGCCGAATGGCTGCCCTTGATGCGCGAGGCGACGAGAAAGCCCGCATCGTCGCCGATCAAGGCGCCACCGGGGAAATACAGTTTCGGCATCGACTGCAAGCCACCGGCCGCAATCGCACGCGCACCGTAGGCCAGGCGTTTGCCGCCTTGGAACATCGGCGCGATCTGCGGATGGGTTTTGTAACGCTGCATTTCTTCGAACGGCGAAATGTAGGGATTCTTGTAGCCCAAGCCGACCACCAGGCCGACCGACACCAGATTCTCGCCGAAATGATAGATAAAACCGCCCGAATAGGTATTCGCCAAAGGCCAGCCGGTGGTGTGCATCACCAGACCGCTTTCGAATTTCTCGGGGTCGATTTCCCAGAGTTCGCGAATGCCGATAGCGTAAGTTTGCGGGTCGCTATTCGCGCGCAGATGGAATTTTTCTTCGAGTTGCTTGCCCAGATGGCCGCGGCAACCTTCGGCGAACAAGGTGTATTTGCCGATCAGTTCCATGCCAGGCTGATGCGCGGCGGTCGGTTTGCCATCGCGACCGATGCCCATATCGCCGGTGGCGACGCCGCGCACCGCGCCTTTGGCGTCGTAGAGCACTTCCGCGCCCGCAAAGCCCGGATAGATTTCGACGCCGAGCGCTTCGGCCTGAGCGCCCAGCCAGCGGCAGACTTGCCCGAGGCTGACGATATAGTTACCCTCGTTGAGCATGCAGCCCGGCAGCAACAGATTCGGCAGATCGACGAAACCGTGCTCGGTCAGTATGCTGACGCGATCGCGCGTCACTTCGGTCTCCAGCGGCGCGCCCATCTCTTGCCAGTTGGGGAACAGTTCGGTCAGCGCGCGCGGATCGCTGATGGCGCCCGACAGGATATGCGCACCGATTTCCGAGCCTTTTTCAATCAGGCAGACATTGATATTGGCGTCGATTTGCTTCAGGCGAATCGCCGCGGACAGTCCGGCCGGACCGCCACCCACTATCACCACATCGTATTCCATAGCTTCGCGTTGCATGCTGACCTCAAACAGTTGTGTTCATACGCGGATTATAATCGCGAATTCCCTCACCCGAAGCTGTTCAATAAGCTGTTGTTCGCCGCTATGCACACCCATCGTAAACACGTATTCAGCCTGCCGATCCCGATTCGTTGGGGCGATCAGGACGCTCTCGGCCATGTCAATAACGCCGTTTATTTTCGCTACATGGAGCAAATCCGTATCGAATGGCTGGCCTCCTTGCAGCTCGACGTCGCCACGGAACGTGAAACCTACCCGGTGATCGTCAATGCCAGTTGCACCTTCCTGCTGCCGCTGGTGCATCCTGGAACCGTGGAATGTCGTTTGTACACCGGCGTTTGCGGTCGCAGCAGCTTGCCGACGTATTATGAAATGCGTCGCAGCGACGACGAGCGCCTGTTTGCCGAAGGCGCGGCCAAAATCGTCTGGGTTCATCGTAACGGCAAATCCGTCCCCCTGCCCGAAATCATGCGCCGCCAAGGCGTCGATCCTAGCGGAATATCATCATGAAACCAGCTTCCCATCCCTCGCACAACGACGCGCCGATCTGGACCCCAACGCCCGAGCGCATCGCCCAAACACGCCTCAGCGCCTTTACCGCCGCCGCTGCAAAGCGTTGGCAGCACCGTCTCGCCAGCACCGACTTTTCGCAGCTACACGCTTGGTCGATCCGGCATCCCGAAGAATTCTGGCGCTCCGTCTGGGAATTCTGCGGCGTGCGCGGCGAAATGGGGTCCGTCGTGGTCGAGAATTACGACCAAATGCCGGGCGCGCGCTGGTTTCCTCAAGCCCGCCTGAACTTCGCCGAAAACCTGCTGCGCCGCCGCGACGAGGGAGATGCTATCGTCTTTTGGGGCGAAGATCGCGTCAAACGACGGCTATCGCATAACGCGCTGTATCGCCAGGTCGCCCAAGTCGCCCAGGCCTTGCGCGGAGAGGGCGTAGTCGCCGGCGACCGCGTCGCCGCCTACTTGCCGAATATGCCGGAAACCTTAATCGCCGCGCTCGCCGCCGCGAGCATCGGCGCGATTTTCACTTCGGCCTCGCCGGATTTCGGCGTCCAAGGCGTCGTGGATCGCTTGGGACAAATCGAACCGAAAGTCCTGTTCGCCGCCGACGGCTATTACTACAACGGCAAAGTCGTCGACCGCCTCGAAAATCTCGCCGCCATCGTCGGCCAGTTGCCTTCGTTGCAAACGGTGGTCGTGACCGACTATATCGGTCAATCCGAAAAAATAAGCTCCGTGGCGAAAAGCCAGTCGTGGCAAACATTTATCGAACCGCATCGAGATGCCGACCAGATCGATTTCGCGCAATTGCCGTTCGACCATCCGCTGTACATCATGTATTCGTCCGGCACCACCGGCGCGCCGAAATGCATCGTACATTGCGCGGGCGGCGCATTGCTGCAACACCTCAAAGAGCACCAATTACATGGCGACGTCCGCCCCGACGATCGGCTGTTCTACTTCACCACCTGCGGCTGGATGATGTGGAACTGTCTGATCTCGGGCTTGGCGTCGCAAGCGACGCTGCTGCTCTACGACGGTTCGCCGTTCCTGCGCCAAGGCGCCTTGCTGTTCGACTACGCCGACGCCGAAGGCATGACACATTTCGGCACCTCGGCCAAATTCATCGACGCGATCGCCAAATCCGGACTCCAGCCGCGCGACACCCATCGCCTCGAAAATTTACGCGCGCTGTTCTCCACCGGCAGCCCGCTAGTCGCCGAAGGCTTCGATTACGTCTATGACTCGATCAAGGCCGATCTCCAATTGGCGTCGGTTTCGGGCGGCACCGACATCGTCTCGTGCTTCGTCGGCGGCAATCCGAACGGCCCGGTGTATCGCGGTGAAATCCCCTGCGCCGGTTTAGGAATGGCGGTCGACGTGTTTAACGACGAGGCGCAGCCGGTGCGCGGCGAAAAAGGCGAACTGGTGTGCACCGCACCGTTCCCGGTGATGCCGATCGGCTTTTGGAACGACCCGGACAATGCGCGTTACCGCGCCGCCTACTTCGAGCGCTTCGACGGCGTCTGGTGTCACGGCGACTTCGCCGAGCGCACCGCTCACGATGGATTCATTATCTACGGACGCTCCGACGCCACGCTCAACCCCGGCGGCGTGCGCATCGGCACGGCGGAAATCTACCGCCAGGTCGAAAAGTTGAGCGAAGTTCAGGAATCGATCGTCATCGGTCAGGACTGGCCGCCCGGCGATAGCGGCGATGTTCGCGTCGTATTGTTCGTCAAGCTGGCGCCGGGGTCGACGCTAGACGAGGCGCTGATCGCGCGCATCAAGCAAACGATACGCGACACGACCACGCCACGCCATGTTCCGGCCAAAATCCTGCAAGTCGCCGATATCCCGCGCACAAAAAGCGGCAAAATCGTCGAACTCGCAGTGCGCGACGTGGTGCATGGACGTCAAGTCAAAAACACCGAAGCGCTGGCGAATCCGGAAGCGTTGACGTATTTCCGCGATCGGGCGGAGTTATCGACCTGAGAATAGGGTTTAAACGCTATCGAACGAATTCATCCTAAAAACCTCTGTTGTCCACGAAAATCACGAAAGACACGAACAAAAACAATAGGTTGCGCCAAAAACCCATTCACCCGCCGGGTGAGCGTCAGGCGACCGATATGTAATTGATTCTTTTCGTGCTTTTCGTGTATTTCGTGGACAACTGCTTTTTCTAGGTTTATTTGAATGGACGCATTATGAATTCCGGAGTGTCGGCTGCCGTGATCGCCGCGGCAAAACGTTGGATCGAAGAACATCGCCAAACGATTATCGACGAATGGCGTCGCTGGAATTAGGAGGAAAGCTAAAATCCGTCGCGCCAGCGCCGACTTTTAAACGTCAGCCATAAAAAACCGGGGCCGCTTTCGCAGTCGCCCCGGTTTTTCTTGCATCGCCTTAGGCTATCGACGCGATCAGTTCGTTCCACCGATTTCGAGAATCAACTGATTCATGCGTTTGACGAAGGTGGCCGGATCGTCGAGTTGTCCGCCTTCGGCCAGCATCGCCTGATCGAACAGCACCGCCGCCCAGTCGTCGAAGCGTTTTTCTTCGTATTTCAAACGCATCACCACCGGATGACGCGGATTGATTTCGAGAATCGGCTTGGCATTCGGCACGGCTTGACCGGCGGCTTTGAGCATGCGCGCCAGATTGCCCGACACATCGTGCTCGTCGGCCACCAGACAGGCGGGCGAGTCGGTCAGGCGATGGGTAACGCGCACTTCTTTCACGCGCTCGTTCAAGGACTTGGAAATTTTCCCGGTCAATTCCTTGAAGTCGTCGGCTTCCTTCTCCTGCTCCTTCTTCTCGGCTTCGTCTTCGAGCTTGCCGAGATCCAGACCGCCCTTGGCGACCGACACCAGCGACTTGCCTTCGAATTCGGTGATATGCGACACCACCCATTCGTCGACGCGATCCGATAGCAACAGCACTTCGATGCCCTTCTTGCGGAACACTTCGAGGTGCGGGCTGTTCTTCGCCGCATTGAAGGTTTCCGCCGTCACGAAGTAAATCTTTTCCTGCTCGGGCTTCATGCGCTTGATATAGTCGGCGAGCGCAACCGTTTCGTCCTTGGTGTCGAGATGGGTCGAGGCGAAACGCAGCAGGCCGGCGATCTTGTCCTTGTTGGCATGATCTTCGCCGACGCCTTCTTTGAGCACGCGACCGAATTCACCCCAGAACTTGGCGTATTTTTCCTTTTCGGCGGCCTCTTCGCTAGTCGCCATATCGGCGAGCAGGCCGAGCACTTTCTTGGTGCAGCCGTTGCGGATCGATTCGATATCCTTCGATTCTTGCAGGATTTCACGCGAGACGTTGAGCGGCAGATCGGCGGAATCGACCACGCCGCGCACGAAGCGCAGATAGGCCGGCATCAGCTTCTCGGCATCGTCCATAATGAATACGCGGCGCACATAGAGCTTGACGCCGTGACGCACGTTGCCGGGGCCGCTGCGATCCCAGAGGTCGAACGGCGCGCGCGACGGGATATAGAGCAACTGGGTGTATTCGGTCTTGCCTTCGACGCGCGCATGAGTCCAAGCCATAGGATCGTCATAGTCGTGGCCGACATGCTTATAAAACTCTTTGTACTGCTCTTCGGTGATATCGTTCTTGGAGCGGGTCCACAAGGCCGAGGCTTGGTTGATGGTTTCGTCCTCTTCGGTGACGACTTGCTCGCCCTTGTCCTTGTCCCATTCTTCCTTCTTCATCGCGATCGGCTGCACGATGTGATCGGAATATTTGCGGATGATCGAGCGCAGACGGTAGCCCGAGAGGAAGTCGTCCTGATCGGCGCGCAGATGCAAGGTAATTTCGGTGCCGCGCGTATTTTTCTCCACCATCTCGATGGTGAAATCGCCCGCGCCTTCGGATTCCCAGCGCACGCCTTGATCGTAAGACAGTCCGGCGCGGCGCGTCACCACTGTGACGCGATCGGCGACGACGAAGGCCGAGTAGAAGCCGACGCCGAACTGGCCGATCAAATGCGCGTCTTTTTTCTGGTCGCCGGTCAATTGCGAAAAGAATTCGCGCGTGCCCGACTTGGCGATGGTGCCGAGATTGGTGATCACCTCGTCGCGGCTCATACCGACGCCGTTATCGCTGATCGTCAGCGTATGCGCGCCCTTGTCGAAACCGATGCGTATCTTGAACTCGGAATCGCCGTCGAGCAAAGCGCCGTTGTGCAAGGCCTCGAAGCGCAGCTTGTCGCAGGCGTCGGAGGCGTTGGAAATCAGTTCGCGCAGGAATATTTCGCGATTGGAATACAACGAATGAATCATGATTTGAAGCAGTTGCTTCACTTCGGTCTGGAAGCCAAGGGTTTCGCGAGTGTCGGCAATCATGGAATCTCCTGATGGAAAGAAAAAAATTCAGACACGCCAAATGGGGGCGCGCAGCGTGGTTTCAAGCCCCCTCCCCTGCAAATTCACCGACAAGCTGCGGTTAATGTGAATCAAACTCGATTTCCGTCGATTCCATCGCGATCGGCGGTTGCGCCGCTGGCCTCCAGCCCATGACGACGTAAGAACATCTGCAATTCCGCCGGCAAGTCGGCGCGAAAACTCAAAGGCGCGCCACTCAACGGATGCGGCAGATCGAGTCGTGCCGCGTGCAAGAACATGCGCTTCAAGCTCCGGCGCGCCAAGTCCTTGTTCAGGCCGAAATCGCCGTATTTGTCGTCGCCGAGCAACGGAAAGCCCAGATGCGCCAAATGCACGCGAATTTGGTGGGTGCGGCCGGTTTTGAGTTCGACCTCCACTACGCTGTAGTCGGCGCTGCGCGCCACGCGCCGCACGATCGAATGCGAAGGCTTGCCCTCGGCGTCCACGCAAACGCGCCGTTCGCCGTCTTCGGTGAGGTATTTGTACAGCGGCAGGCGCACATGCTGCATCTCGTTGCGCCAATCGCCCTTGACCGCCGCCAGATAGCGTTTGGCAATCTGCCCTGCGCGAA
Organism: Rhodocyclaceae bacterium; assembly: GCA_035283885.1. Taxonomy (GTDB): domain Bacteria; phylum Pseudomonadota; class Gammaproteobacteria; order Burkholderiales; family Rhodocyclaceae; genus DATETD01. The sequence goes on along the minus strand of DATETD010000471.1, from coordinate 3,110 downwards.
ACTGGTCGTGCAAGCGCGCCAAGGCGGTGCGTTTTTTCGCGACGATCAACAGGCCCGAGGTTTCGCGATCGAGCCGATGCGCCAATTCGAGAAATTTCGCCAAGGGCCGCGCGCGGCGAATTTGCTCGATCACGCCGAAGCTTACGCCGCTGCCGCCATGCACCGCCACGCCCGCCGGTTTATCGAGCACGATCAAGGCCTCGTCTTCGAACACAATATCGAATTCGCGCGCAGGCGCAGGCGCGGGATCGTCGCGCTGTGCGGTGCGTAGCGGCGGAATCCGCAACAGATCGCCAAGTTGCAAGCGATACTCGACCCCCGCGCGCCCTTTATTGACGCGCACCTCGCCGCTACGCACGATGCGATAGATATGACTTTTCGGCACGCCCTTCGCCAGACGCAGCAAATAGTTATCGAGCCGCTGCCCCTCGGCGTCTTCTTCGATTTCCAGGATTGTTACAGATTCTTTACTCAGCTCTTTCATTTGCAATATACTAAGTCGTTGGTTGGCCGCCCCCGGCGGCGTGCCCGACGGCCCGAAGCGGCGTCGGTGGCGCAGTTGGCGGGGTGTTGCCGCCCCCGTTCCCACTACGTTGATCATTTTTTGTCGGCTTTTTATCGATCCGACACCTTGAAAACGCAACAAGAGCGATCCGGGCGGCAAGATTCGAGGCGCTACGTTCGTCGTGTTTTTCAAATAACGCCGTTCGACGCGATCCGCGATCCGCCCGCCACAGGGTTTTTCGCTCGCCCTATGGAGCGATACTACTTCGATAGCACTTTACATTCCACTTTTATCACCACTATTTTGCGCGCAGCTTACGCACAGACCGGACACCAACCCCCGCGCGTCGATCCGCTCCCGAGATCGAGTCGTCGACGCCGGTTGCCCCAGCATCCCCGCCATCGCTTGCTTCGAAATTTGCTTCGTCATATGAAAGACCACCCTAAGAAATCATATGCATCTCCGGGCGTCACACCTCGACATACCCGGGCAAACCCGAACCGCAGCGCTCTTGCATCGCGTCTGCACTTCGATATCGACGCAAATAACGGCGCGACGCGAATAACGGCGGCCTCTGCGGTAAAACTGTCCTTCTGCCCGTGATTGCGCGCGGGAGCTTACATGAAACGCATGCTTTTCAATGCGACGCAGGCCGAGGAACTCCGCGTCGCGATCGTCGATGGTCAGAAACTGATCGACCTCGATATCGAGTCGGCCAATAAGGAACAACGCAAGAGCAATATCTACAAAGCGGTCATCACCCGCATCGAACCGAGTCTCGAAGCGGCATTCGTCGACTATGGCGCCGAGCGGCATGGATTTCTGCCGTTTAAGGAAATCTCGCGCAGCTATTTCAAGCCCGGTATCGACGCCGGTCGCGCGCGCATTCAGGATGCGCTCAGCAACGGCCAGGAAGTCATCGTTCAGGTCGAAAAAGACGAACGCGGCAATAAGGGCGCGGCGCTGACCACCTATATTTCGCTCGCGGGCCGTTATCTGGTGCTGATGCCGAACAATCCGCGCGGCGGCGGCGTCTCGCGCCGGGTGGAAGGCGAGGACCGTCAGGAACTGCGCGAGATCATGGACAAGCTGGCCGTGCCGAGCGGCGCGAGCCTGATCGCACGCACCGCCGGCATCGGTCGCACGATCGAAGAACTGCAATGGGATTTGAACTATCTGTTGCAACTCTGGAACGCGATCGACGGCGCGGCCAAGGCGCAAAGCGGCGCCTTCCTGATTTATCAGGAATCCAGCCTGGTGATCCGCGCGATCCGCGATTACTTCCATTCGGAAATCGGCGAGATTCTGATCGACACCGACGAGATTTACGAACAGGCGCAGCAGTTCATGGCGCACGTGATGCCGGAAAACGTCAATCGAGTACGCCGTTATCACGACGACGTGCCGCTGTTCTCACGCTTCCAGATCGAACATCAGATCGAATCGGCGTATTCCAGACAGGTCAATCTGCCGTCGGGCGGCGCCATCGTCATCGATCATACCGAAGCCTTGGTGTCGGTCGACGTCAACTCCGGTCGCGCCACGCGCGGCAGCGATATCGAAGAAACCGCGCTGCGCACCAACTGCGAGGCTGCCGACGAAATCGCGCGTCAATTGCGGCTGCGCGACTTGGGCGGCCTGATCGTGATCGATTTCATCGATATGGAAGCGGCGAAAAACCAGCGCGAAGTCGAAAATCGCCTGCGCGACGCCTTGCATTTCGACCGCGCGCGCGTGCAAACCGGCAAGATTTCGCGCTTCGGTCTCTTGGAGCTGTCGCGTCAACGGCTACGTCCGGCGCTGGCCGAAACCAGCTATATCACCTGCCCGCGCTGCACCGGCACCGGCCATATCCGCAGCACCGAATCGGCGGCCTTGCATATCCTGCGCATCCTCGAAGAGGAAGCGATGAAGGAAAACACCGGCGCGTTGCACTGCCAAGTACCGGTGGATGTCGGCACCTTCTTGCTCAACGAAAAGCGCATCGACATCGCGCGCATCGAAATGCGCCATCGCGTCAACTTGGTGATCGTGCCGAATCGGCATATGGAGACGCCGGCTCACGATATCGTGCGCTTGCGCCACGACCAGCTCAACGCGGAAAGCACCGCACTGGCGAGCTACCAAATGGCGATTAAGCCGGTGGAAGAAGCCTACCAGACGCCTTCGTCGCAAACCGAAGCCAAGGCGGTGCGCATCGAGGCGGCGGTCAAGGGAATTACGCCGGACCGCCCGGCGCCTATCGTCGAACCGCGCCCCGCGCCCGTTGCGTCCACTACGCCCACTATGCCCGCCGCCGCACCCTTGGTCGAAATCGGCTTGTGGGCGCGGATCGTCGCGTTTTTCCGCATGTTGATGGCGCCGGAAAAACCGGTCGCGGTCGAGACCAAGGTCGAAACCCCTGCCCTGGAAACTCCGCGCTCCGACCGCCCGCGCGAGATGAATCGCGAGGGTAACCGCGGACGCGACCGCAACGCGCGCCGCGAAAACCGCGACGGACGCGACAAACCCCGCGCCAACGACGGTAAGGATCGCGAGCCTAAGGATAGGGACGCCAAGGATAGAGACGATCCGGCGCGCGTTCAAGCCAAACGCGAAGACGGCG
>DATETD010000470.1:0-2633 GCA_035283885.1 Rhodocyclaceae bacterium | reverse complement strand
CGCGCTATCGACCCAGCCTAGCGCCCGCTGTCGCCTCAAGGCATCGCTGGTGATTCGCTTCAAGGACGACGACTCGTTTAGCATGGACGACGTTCCGCGAATTTTGCGCGGCGCGCGGCTGGCGGGCGGCGGCATCGTGCGCCATGGCGAGGCGAGGTACTCCGACACGACGGATATCGCAGAACTGACGAAAGCCGTAGGCAGCGGCTTTTCTATCGTCGAACGGCAAGACCTGATGGTATTGGCCGAGGGCGAGCGCGACATGCTCGACGTCATCCTGCGGTTGACGCGGCCCGGCGAGACGCCCGATAAAGACCGAGCGTGGTTGCTGCCGACCTCGTTGGGCTATATCGAAATTTCGCCGCGCCGTCGGCGTCGCCATGTACGCGGCGACTTCCCCCATGCGTATGCCGAAGCTTTGGTCGGCCTCGTGCAGTACCGTTCGTTAAGAGACGCCGGATTGCATTTTTGGCGCTACGGCCAACCGCACCCCCATGTATTCGTCGCATCCACCTGACTTTTTTAGGAGAAATTTTATGCAACTCGCCCCAATGAAAAAACTCCCCGGCGTGCTCGCCTTCAATCGTTGCCATCTGGTTACCGACGGCGAAATGTTCAGCCGCTTGGCGGACGGTCGCGATATTCCCGTGCCGGTGATACGTCACGGCTTGCGTGGCACGCAGAATGTGAACGATGGCAAAGGCAACGACAACCCGAAAACCGCCGCTTCCGGCGAGCGCAAAATTTCCAATGTGCAAATGACCGAAACCGCCAAACTCGATCCGCAAGCCACGGCGCTGGTGGTGCGTTTCGGCCTGGCCTTGCTCGACCTCGGCGCGTCGCTCGACGCTTGCGTCGCCGCCGACCATGAAAGCGGCAAAACGATGCGCGCCTCCGTCGACGATTTCGTCGCGCGCGCCAAACAGTCGGAAGGCTTGATCGAAGTCGCGCGGCGTTATGCGCGCAATATCGCCAATGGTCGCTGGCTGTGGCGCAATCGCAGCATCGCAGCGGCGATACGCATCGATGTCGCCAAGAAAAGCGGCGGCGTAGTCACCCGCATCGCCAGTTTCGATGCGAAATCGATTCCCTTGAATATTTTCGAGAGCTATTCCGGGGGTGAGCAGGCGCTGGCCGAAGAGCTTGCCGCACAATTGCGCGGCGACAGCCTCGACGGACTGCTGATCGAAGCGGTGGTGAGTCCGCGCATCGAGGGAAATCTCGAAGTTTTTCCGAGTCAGAATTATGTCGAACGTAAGCCGGATGGCTTTGCGCGCCCGTTGTACAAACTGGGGCATCCCGCACAGGTCGAGATGAAGAGCCCCAGCACCTTTACCGATACGCGTCTGATGGGCTATGCCGCCCTGCGCGATCAGAAGATATTCAACGCGATTCGCACCATCGACACCTGGTATCCGGCGTTTGCCGACACCCTGTTTCCGATTCCCGTCGAGCCGCGCGGCGCCAATTTGAGCCAGCAGGAGTTTTATCGCAAAGGCAAAGACTCCTCGTTCGACTTATTCAAGCGCCTGCCGCAGATCGATCCCGACAGCGCCGAAGGGATGTTCTGCATTGCCGCATTGGATCGCGGCGGCGTCTATGGTGAGTCCGACAAGGCTGAAAAAAGTGCATCCAAAGCCGTAGCGGAAACCCCGGCGGAAGCGGAATGACGGCGATGAGTCCCTACGCTTATTTCGATATCGAGGTTCGTCGCTCCGAGCGTAGCGGCGGCGCGCAAGCGACGGCGCTGCCTATCGCGACGAAACTGTTTTACGTGCTGCACGGCGTGTTCCGTCTGCATCCGGGGCGTTTTGCCTTGGCGTTTCCCAAGATGCGCATGGGCGAATCGCGTTATCCGGGCGACACGCTTCGCGTTTTCGCCGACACGCGCGACGATCTCGACGTGGTGGTCGACGCCCTGAAGGACAATCGCGCGTTAAGCGAACTGTTGCGCCTAGGCTATGCCGAAAAAGTGCCGGAGGACTATGCCGGACGCTGGATGGAATATCGACGCTACCGCGTTCCCGGCACGGGCTCGCGCTTGGATAAATGCCGTTCGTATCGACTCGAAGCCTCCGAAAAGCTACCGTACTTCAGGACGGCGAGCAAAAGCACCGGGCAATCGTTCGTCGTGTTCGTCGAATGCCGCGACGGTGCGGCGTCGCGCGATTGCGAGCCGGACGGCTACGGGCTTTCGGTCGCGACGCGCCCGTTCGCCGTGCCGATGCTACCGTGAAGCAGAAAGTCAAACCACGGCAAATCCTGCTGTCGAAGCGCGCGAACGTGTTCTATCTCGAACACGTCCGCATCATGCAAAAAGACGAACGCATCGTGTATCTGGCGAGCGACGGCAGCGAAATCGAACGCTTTTTCAACCTGCCCGAACGCAATACGATCTTCGTCATGCTCGGTAAAGGCTCGTCGATCACCGACGCCGCCGTGCGGCGGCTGGCCGAATCGAACGTGCTGATCGGCTTCGTCGGCAACGGCGGCTCGCCGTTGTTCGGCGCGGTCGATCCGGTGTTTATCGTGCCGCAGTCGGAATACCGGCCCACCGAATCGATGCAAGCCTGGGCGCGGATGTGGTTCGACGACGCCGAGCGCTTGAAGGTGGCGAAATTCTTTTTCGCCGA
>DATETD010000469.1:0-2639 GCA_035283885.1 Rhodocyclaceae bacterium | reverse complement strand
GGTTGTCCTTATCTTCGCGAGTCGCCTGACGCAAATGGCCGATCGCCTCTTCCCATTGCTCCTTGGCGAGCAGCTCCTCGCCACGACGAAACGCTTCTTGTCCAGCGCACGCGCTCAAGGTCAGTATCAGCGCCGCGCGCGCCGTCCATGACAATAAATTTTCAAATCTCGATCTACGGTACGATTTCATTGAAATTCCCGTGTTGGAACAAGCTGTTCCTGATTGAACTCGGCATGACGAAATACCAGCCGCTGACTTTCGATCGCTGCGAGCCGCCAACCGCCGGGCAGACTGTCGCCGGCAGCAAGCACCGACACCGCGCCGCTCGCATCCGCCAAAAACGCACGCGCCACCCCCTCGCCGGCGAATCGCCCTAAATAAACCACCGACAAAAGCGGCGCGGTCGGTTTGACCGCCACCGCCGGCGGCGGCTTGAGCGAGGCCGGTGGCGGCGGCGGTGCAAAAACATCGACAATCGGCGTTTCGGCCAAAGGCCGCTCGGGCCACGCCAATTCGCGCTGACCGTTGCCGACCGGCGCACCGCCTTTCGAGGGCGCCTCGCTTTTCAACGGCACGGAGCGACGCGATGCGCGCTCGGTATGCGCCACCGTCGGCGCGCTCTCCTCTTCCTCGCCGACATACCATGTCGCCCATAGCGTCAACGCCAAGGCGGCAGCCAAGGCGATACGCTGCCGCAATTGCGGACTCATCGCGACGCCTCCTGCACGAAGAACACCAGATGCGCCGTGACGCGCACTCGATTTCCTCCCGCCGGCGGACGACGTAATTCCAGCGATTCCAGCGCCAAACGTGCGTCCGCCGCGAGCAGTTGCCGTAAAAACCGGCGGATATCGGCATAGCCTCCTTCCAATTCGGCCTGCATCTCGTAACGCCCGATCGACCACGCCTCCTTGACCGCCGCCGCCGATTCGTCCAAACGATAGGCGGCTTTCTTGATCGCCACCGTCTGCGCCGCCGCGAGTTTATGCATAATCTCTATTCTGTCGTCCAGCGACAGCGGCGTCGGCAAACCTTCGCTCAGATGTTCCAACTGCATCTGCGGCGCAACGAGTTGGTTTTCCTGCTGAAGATCCTGGCGGCGCTCGCGCTGCTTGAGTCCCTCGGCGCGCAATTGCTCGACCTCAAGTTGCCGCTGCGGTATCGACTGCAACGCAAACCACCCCGGCGCGGCCAGAATGCCGCCCACCAGCAAGGCCACGCCCAGGCTTTGTAGCCAAGGATGGTGCATCAGCCGGTTCATGAACCGCTCCTCTCGCGCCATCGAGCGCGAATCAGCAATTTAAGCGGACGCAGACCGGCGCCTTGCCCATTCGACGATTCATGGGACTCGGACAGCAACAACACCCGCTCCAGCGCATCGCTCTCTTCGAGACGTCGCATAAAATCCAGCCCATCGGCAAACGCATCGACGCCGAAGCCGATTTCGACCTGGCCTTGCGACGGCTCGGGACGGATGCTTTCGATCGCTATCTTATCCGTATGCGCGGCCTCCAAGGCTTGCAACAAATCCTCCCATGGAATCGACAAACTCCCCAGCATGGCGCGCGCCGCCGTCAGACGCTCGTTCAACTGTTTATCGACCGGCGGCGATACCCGTTGCGGCGCAGCCTGCACACTTTGCGAACGCTTCTGCTGCTGCAATAATTCGACGCGTTCGCTCTCGATCTCCTGTAGGCGCCAGATCAAGGCGCCGACTTGCACGCTGGTCGCGAGCGCCAACCCGCCCCATAGCAGCAAGCGCCGCCGTTGCCGGGCACGGTTGTCGCGCGCAAAATCGACCGCGGGGAATGCGCGCCACATCACGGTCGATCCGCCCGTATTCGTGGGTCGCGCGCCGACGCCGTAACTTGCGCCGCGAGGATCTCGAAGCCGCGCGGCGACGGCGCGGCGCGGCGGATGCGCCACGGCGCAGCCTGAAATAGGGCGCTCCGGCCCGATTCGCCGGGCGTATCGCTACGCAAATCGAACAGCAGCACCTCGTTGCAGCTATCGTCCAACCGCGCCTGTTCGCGCGCCAGGCACTGCAAGCTATAGTCCAGCGCCTGCGTGACGCCGACCCCGTGTTCCAGCGGCAAAGTGCGCCAGGCCAAGATGCGCCGATCCGCATAGCGCGCCAAGGTGACGCACGAGTTTTCCAGCAGCATACGCCAATTCTCCGTCCCGGCGTCGGGCGCATCGCACAACACATGAGCGGCGACAGGCGCGGCGAGGGTCAGACGCCCATCCAAGTCGGCCAGCCCGCGTCGCAATCGCTCCAAAGGCGCTTGCGGCCAGGCCAAGGCATACGCTTGCCCCACGCCGCGATCCCAACGCCACGCCCAGGACTCCATCGATTTGCCGTAAATACGCTCGAACTCGATGCCGACCAAACGATCCAACTCGTCGTCCGTCGGCGCCTTCCCCGGCAAGGGCAGCAGCAAACTGCGGCTCCAGTATTCGCTGCTCAACAGCCGCAAGCGCCGCCCACGCCACTGGCGTTGCGACAAAATATCGAGTAAGCCATCGATCGCACGAGAGAATTGAGTTTCGACATCCGCCGGCGACGCCCAGTCGAGCGCATAACTTTGCGCTGTCTTGGCGCCGATCAGGATACGGTCGGGCTGCAAAAAAGCTTCGG
>DATETD010000468.1:0-7283 GCA_035283885.1 Rhodocyclaceae bacterium | reverse complement strand
GGTCTTATCGGAAATGCTCGCGATTCTTGCTCTTGATCGCGATACCGCTCGGGAGTTCGTGCGACAGAATGGCAGCGTGGGCTTCGGGCCTATCGACAGCGGAGAGTGCGGCTGTTATCGACTGTCCATGTCCGATGGGATGTCGTTGTCGTCAGTCAATAGGAGCAGCGTAACACTCATGGACTGCCAAGGATGCAAATATCGATCGAAGAAATTGCACTATCTCGGATGGAAGCCTTGGTGTCTTCTCTATAAGGTGTTTAGGGATAGTCGTTGTATCGATTATCGACTGAAGGCGCAAGTCGATTGCGCCGCCGCGCCGGCGGAAAGACCAAGCGCCATATGCCGCTAGTCGAGCGACGGCCTATGGTGGCAGAGGCGGCAGTCGAGATGCAATCTTGTGTCATCCGATGCAAAAAACGTTCAGCTTATTGCCGTCCAGATCGCGAAAGTAACCGGCGTAGAAATTGCCGCCGCGAAGGCCGACGGCGCCTTCGTCTTTGCCGCCGAGTTCGAGCGCTTTTTTGTGCATGCGGTCGACTTTTTCGCGCGAGTTGACGGCCAACGCGACCATGACGCCATTCCCGACGGTCGCCTCATTGCCGTCGAAGGGCTTCATGATCGCAAGGCTGGGTTTGTCTTGGCTCACGCCCCAGCCGATGCCGCGACCGAAGTCCCATAAGCGTTTGGCGTCGATTTCCGCCAATAGGGCATCGTAAAAGGAGGCTGCACGTTGCAGGTCGTTGGTTCCTAGGGTGACATAGCCGATCATTGAGGTCTCCGCAGCTTGAGTTAGAGTCGGCATGGTAGCAGGCAATTCGGCGGCTGTTACCGATTTCAGCCCGCCGCCGCTGCGCGAAAACGAAATTCCCGATTACGCCATGATATCTCAGGGCCGAAGAAAAGCATGTGATCTCGATCTCGGCGAAAACGGGCGGGGTGGAGTGACGACAGGTTCAGTAAGTTGGTCGGACTTGAAGGTGATGAGCCTGGAATTTCTGTGGTATTTAATGATGGGTGTTTATCAGGTAATGCGAACTCAATGATTTAGGAGCTAAAGATCAGTCATACTGTTTTTTCTGTGTCGATTTACTGTGATGAAATGTTTGAGTAGATTGACTTGTTTGTGCGTCAAATAATTTTCCATTCAACTGAGCGAGTGATGTAAAGTTGTTGAGGGGAAGTCGTTCCTCTGATATCGTTTGCTTTCGAGAGCTTCGCAAATTTCAATTGCTACTTCATGCATGGCTGATGTGGCAACCTGGAAGTACTGATCAAGGTCTACTTTATTTGAAATCGTTAGTTTTTTCCCATGAGCAATTTTATTTCTGTTGTCTACTAAGGCATGTAAAATTGCTCTGTGTGAATCGATTATCGAATATCCTAGATCTAGTTTTTTTAGCCATAGAATCAGAAGGTCTGGCCAGAGGTTGGCTATTTCGGGTGGTGAGTCATACCTTGCATGACCTTCGATCTCGTTGTTGAAGTCGTTTATAAATGTTGAGAAAAAATCATTCTGCGATTCTTTTTTCTTTAGCCTTTCAAAGAAGTCTTTCATTGAGTACGCTGCAATGTTCCATGACAAATCTTTTCGGCGTAGATTTAGTCTCTTTAGTGCATCAATGTAAGTGTTGATCGCAAACTTGCAAAACCCCTCATAATGGGCGTAGATGAGGGCAAGATTTGCTCTGAGGAGGCTTTGTTCTTGAGGGGTGCCAGGAGTGGTTATAGCAAGTGACTTTCTCAGTATAGCCATTTCAGCCTCGCGCCAAATCAAATCTTGATTTAGTTCGTTTGTGTAGTAATCTGAAAAGTCACTCATTTTATATCGAGAATGTTCTTCGAATAATTGATATCCGGCTTCTGAGTTTAGGTAGTGAGTTGGCTCCAGGTCCTGTTACATTTCTAAATTCATCAGATTCAACTGTCTTTCCGAGGAGTTTTCGTGCCTTTTCTGGGTCCATGGCAGTGATGTTATCGAGGACATCCAGGCAGCCACATGTGACTGCTTCATAGTATGCGGGGGCAACTCCACCGATGGGCTGCCCATGGCGATATTTAACAAAGGCATTTTGACCAAATATGTCGTTTAATGTATCGAATAGCCTTGTAAAGGTAGCCCATTCCTCACCTTCGTCAAATTTTGTTTTGTTACGCAGGACTCCTTCCATGTATTCATCAAGCCAGTCATTAATGTTTCCCTTGAAAGAAGACATGTAATTCTTAACGGCAAAGAATCTAAGGACAAGTTCTTCATTGTCTCTTGTTTCAAAGGCGGAAGATGGCATTAGTTCGATAGTTGAAGCGAATGGCTTATATTGGGAACATTTGGTTAAGAAGTCGTAGAATTGCGCCCCAGATGGCCCTATCATTCTTGCATTGACATTGCGGATATCTTGGTTTGAAAGTGTCGTTCCGCCAGTATTTAAGCGCTTAAACATTTCATAGCGGATATTTTGACTGCTTTGTCGCTTAATGATGATTGTTCGAACGGCGGTTCTTTTTAGTTTTAATCTTAGGGTTAATGGAAGGTCGTCGAAGCTAACCCCGTTAAGCTCAGTTATTAGGTCGCAGCCATCAAGGATTAAGTTCTCCATTTGAATGGCTGATGGGTTTATGAAATTAATGAGAGAGCTTATCCGCTGCAATCCATCAATTAGTTCAAGGCGACCATCATCTCGTTCAATTAGGAAGATGGCTGGTATTGGTAACTGAAGTAAAACCGACTCAACTAAACGTGATCGCTGATGTAAGCTCCATCGGAAAAGACGTTGGAAGTCTGGTTGGATAATGAGTTCTTTTTGCTCATGGAGTGATATCAGTTCTCCGATTGACATGTCAAGGCTGTCGGTCCTTACTTCGCCAATTTTTTTATCAATTGCTTCGATTATGCTCAATTAAATTTCCTTTGTGATGATATTTTCGAAAGAAATCTGAAGGCGGGCGTTCGGGTGAATTTGTTATGCTTTTATCGGTATTTAATATATTCTTGCTTTGAAGCTTAATCTCAAGAATAAGAACTCGGCGCTGGCGAGACGGCTACCGCTCGGCCAGCGTCACCCCGACATCCTGAAGCAAACGCCGAAACTCGGGCGACTCCCGGATAATGACGCCGGCGGCGCGACGCAAACGGTCCACCGCCTCGTCGGGCAGCACGAACGACGTAGGCAAATCGTTGAGATACTCGACTTCGGCCTTATCCTTCAATGCGGCGAAAGACACGTCGATTGCATAGATATCGATATCCGGCGCATCGACCAATTCCTTCAAAGATTCATTCGCGCCAGGGGCAAAAACCCCGGATTCGCGTAAGCGCCGCAGTGCGCGCCAACGCGCCACAATGTCCTTAAGCAACTCGACCGCCTCGTAGGAATAGCGATCGATCGGCACCCCAGCCGCTTTGAGCAGTATCGCCAAGTCATTGGGCGGACGCGGCGACGCATCCCAGTTGGTCTTCGGCGACGATAAGGAATTGACCACTAAAACGATAATGCGGCGCACCTTGTCGAGACGAGTGGCGCGCCCCGCCGCACGCATCGCCTCCAACTCCTCCAAAGCTTCCAGAATGCTCCGCATCCCGAGATTGTCGGCGACTCCGCCGTCGACCAAATGGATGTAAGGACGGTGCTTGCTATCCTGAAAAGCCTCCATTTCCCGCAGTCGCTGTAATGCGCGTCCGGCGGGGCGGGCGCTGGCTTTGGGATCTTTCATCATTTGCGCCCAGCGCGGCCACTGAAAGCCGCACGTACCGCCGTAGTTGTTAAGCGTCACCGGCGACAATACCAGCGGCACCGCCGAAGACGCCGCCGCCGCACGCGATAAGGGCACGGACTCCAGGTTGGAGCAGAGCAAATCGAAATCGGTTTGAATGAAAGCCAAGCGCGAACCGGTGGAAATATCGGTAGCGGAAGCAATAATCAGCGGCCCAGGCCGCCGGTTGAGATCGCCGAAGGTCGCCCCCTCGAACAAATACTCATCGTACATCTCCGCCGCGAGTTCGGATCGTCCCCAACCGTCCGACCATAGCGACGACCAGCGTTTCGGGTTGAAAAGCTGCGTAATCAGGTTGCCTTGGACATTGCGTTTGAGAAAACGCTTTTCGTATTCGTCGAACAGTTTTTCGCCATACAAACCATACGCCAAGGCGGTGAAACTGCCGCCCGAGACGCCGGTGACGATATCGACTTCGTCGAGCAAGCGTCGCTTACCAAGCGGGCCGACCACCTCGGTGCGCCGTAGTTCTTCAAGCACCCCATACGAAAAAGCCGCCGCGCGCGTGCCGCCGCCCGAAAAGGCCAGCACCACGAGATTTTCCTTATCGTCGTCATACTGCTGGCGCGTCTGGTAACGATAACCGGCCGAGCGATCGACGTGCTGGATCGATGGGTTGATCGGTCGAGTAGCGCAAGCCGCCATAGCAAGCGCCAGCGCCAGCATCGCTGCAATACGGATCGCGCCCATACCTACGGATACGATTTACCGCTCCTTGTTCTCCAAGGCTTTATTATTGATCGAGACCGGATGCTTTTCCTTCAACGTGTCCATCCAGGCGGAAAATTCTTCCTCGGCCACCAGGCGCGCATATTGCTGCGACATTTGCGCGCGCTGCTAGGCGGCGACCGCCGCTCCAGCGCCGACACCGTTGATGCGATACAGCTTATAACCGTCTCCCGCCGCCATTCCCGCATACGCCGGTAATTTGCTCGAATCGGCCTTGAACGTCTCGCGAATGCTCTCCATCGACATTCCCTGTGGAGTGGTGCGACCGATAGCGCGCGCCGCGGGCCATTTAATATCCAGCGTTTCGCCTTTAATCAGGCGCGCCAGTTTCTCTTCGCCGTCTTTCTTCGCCAGTTTGGCCGCCTCTTCATTCGTCAGGTGCTGCTCGATAGTCGCCTTGACCATCTCCAGCGTCTGCACGACCGCCGGCTTATGCTCCAACACCCGAGCGGCAACCATCGTTCCCGGAGCGACCTCGACCGCTTCGGTATTGCGACGATTTTTAATCGCATCGTCGCTAAACAACGCCGTCGTCAGCTTGGCGTGATCGAACGGCGCCGGCAAGCGTGCGGGCGTCTTGGCGTCATGCGCCATCCAGTCCGTCCGCTGCACCGCGAGCTTCCACTTATCGGCGGCAGGTTTCAAGCTATCCGCTTGTTCATACACGGTATTACCGAAAGTTTCGACCGCCTCGGCATACTTCTTCGACGCCCACTCCTTTCTGAGTTCGGCGAGAATATCGCCCCTGACTTCGTCCAAGGTCTTATGACGTTCGGCGCGTACTCCGGTCAGGCGGATAATATGGAAACCGAAATCCGAACGCACCACATTCGAAAGCTGCCCTTCCTTCAAGGCGAAAGTCGCCTCTTCGAACGATTTCACCATCATATTGCGCCCGAACCAATCGAGATCGCCGCCCTTTTCCGCCGAACCGGGATCTTGCGAATGCTGCTTGGCCAGACGCGCGAACTCGTTCGGCGCTTTTTTGAGCTGCGCCAGAATATCTTCGGCCTTGGCCTGCGCGGTGTCGACCTCGGCCTTGGATGCATCCTTGTTCAGGCGGATCAGGATATGGCTGGCGCGGCGCGTTTCGTTATCCTTGAAACTTTCGGCGCGCGCTTGATAGCGCGCCTTGACTTCGTCCTCCCCGACCACGGCCTGCGTGAGCAGCACGTCCTGGCTCAGCACTACATACTCGGCGCGCACTTGCTGCGGCGACTCGAATTGCTTGCGGTTAGCCTCGTAATACTTCTGCGCGGCGTCCGTAGCCAACTTCACCTGAGCGAGATACATCTCCGCCGTCAAACTCAGTTCGGAAATATCCCGTTGCTCTTGCTGCGCCGCGAGCCAACGAGCGGATGCGACCTGACCGGCGATACTGGCTTCCGTCACCGGCAGCAGCAATTTCTGCATTGCCATATCCTGGCGCAAGCGGGCTTCGAACATATCTTTGCTCATCCCTTGCCCAGCCACCAGCGCTTCGTAGCGTTCCTTGGAGAATTTGCCACCCTCTTGCAATGCAGGCACTCCCATGATGAAGCGCACCAACTCTTCGTCCCCCACGGATAAACGAGCGCTTTCGGCCTGCTGCGCCAACAAACGCTGATTGACCAGATTATCGAGCAGCGCGCGACGCATCAGCGGCGTATCCAGCATCGCGGCGTCCAACCGCCCGCCGAACTGCGCACGCATCCTCTCTTGCTGATCGCGTAAAGCGGTCTGAAAATCCTGAAGCGAAATCTTGCTGCGGCCCACCTTGGCGACTTCCAGATCGACATCCGCATTCCGCACATAGGATTCGACGCCCCAAAAGGCGAACGGCAAGGTGATCAACACCAAAAAGCCTTGAACGATTTTCTTGTTGTTGCGAACCAGATCAAACATATGACGATATCCCGAATAAAAATAACGAAACGGCAGGACTTACCTTGCGGCGCGACGGCGCTACGCTTCGCCCGCTAGCGCCACTATGCCAACAGCAGTGCGCCGAAATAAAACCGCTAGGATAACACGGCCTCCAGTTCGCGCCAAAGGCACTTACCCTTGCTTTCCTTGCCGATTTCATCCAATAAGCGCGCATGTTCTTGCAACTCATCCGGACGCGCTCTGCGCACGCGTAACGGCAGGCGCGTAGCGGCAGGCGTCGCCATCGGCCCCAGTTCGGGTTCGTCGAAGGCGATCGCCAGGGAATTCTGTCCGCGCGTCATGGCAAGATACACATCCGCCAACAGCTCGGCATCCAGCAAAGCACCGTGCAACTGGCGGTTGGAATTATCTACGCCATACTCCGAACATAAGACATTGAGGTTGTTCTTCTTGCCTGGCCGCAGTTCGCGCGCCATACGCAACGTATCGATCACGCCGCAGCAATATTGGTCGAGGCTGTCGAGCTTTTGCAGACTCAATTCGTGATTGAGAAAGCCGACGTCGAAGGCGGCGTTATGAATAATCAGCTCGGCGCCGCGCACGAAGTCGATGAACTGCGCCACCACCTCGGCGAATTTGGGCTTGTCCGACAAAAACTCGGTGGTCAGCCCATGAACCGCCACCGCGCCCGCATCGACTGCACGTTCGGGATCGATATACGTATGAAATCGCCGCTCGCCGATTCTGCGTCCGACGATCTCCACGCAACCGATTTCGACCAAACGATCGCCGCTACGGTAATCCAGGCCCGTGGTTTCCGTATCCAATACGACTTGTCGGCGCAGTGTTTCGCTCATTTCGCCGCCCCCCCTTGTCGCACCAGATCGATCCCTTGCCGCGCCAAGGCGTCGCAACGC
>DATETD010000467.1:0-3208 GCA_035283885.1 Rhodocyclaceae bacterium | reverse complement strand
CAGGAGCGACGGCCAAGTCGTTCGTCCCAGGTCAGCACCTGCCGGCGCAAATCGCCGATGCCGATGAAACCGGGTTTGACGCGTTTGAAAACCATACGCATGGCGGCTTCGCCTAGGCGAAATAACGCGCCATTGCTTTTCTTGGGGAATAGGCGGAAATAATTGGGGCGGACGGCGATGGGGGCGAATGAGCTTGTCATAATCTGGCGTTTAGGCAGTGTTGCGACGGTGTTTTAAGCGACGTTTTATTGCGGCTCGGAGTCGGGGGCGGCATGCGACGTGTCCGATTCCGGTTCGGGCGTCGCCAAGTCCAGCAATTCATTGAAACTTTCACGCAGGCATTGGCCGAAAAAAGCAGGATCGGGCATGATTTTGCGGCAGGAAACGGCGCCGATCCATAATTTTCCATCGTAGCTCAGGCCGCTGAGATTCAAGCCGACGCCGTCGATGATGGCGCTGACCGGGAAGAATTGCACCATACGCGCTCCCGCCATATAAAGCGGAGCGGACGATCCGGACACGTTCGACGCCACGACGTTGATACGCGGAATCATGCTGCGCTTGACGATAGCGCGAGTCGCGACCGTCGGCATGACGTTCATGAGTTTTTCCGGGAGATCCTTGCCGATCAGGTGGGTGATTTCCTGACCGATCTTCGCCCCCCGCCGCACGGCTTTCAGCCGTTGCTCGGCATCGCCGATTTGCGTGTGTAGCGGCACGATCATTCCACCGACGGTGGCGCCGCAGGCAGCGGGGGACATCGACGTCAAGGCGTTGATCGGCTGATCGGGAAGCTCGTTTTTCGCCGCGAGATAACGTTGAATGGCGCCTCCGGCGACGGTTAGAAAAATATCGTCGATCGTCGCATCGCCGAAGTGCGCGCGGATGCGCTCGAAATCTTCCAGAGGAAATCCTTGCGCTTCCACCACGCGATGAGGCGACAGCGGTTGGCCGAAGCGCGTGACCGGAGCGCGCGACGGTACGATACCGGGTTCGTCGCCGTTCGGCCAGTGCAAGCCTTTGTCGAATTTCATTTTAAGCAAGGTGCGACCGAGGTCGACGGCGCTATGGCCCAACGTAGTCAGCACGCGCGAAGCTTCGGCAATTTGATGAGTGCGGTTCGTGACGGCGCGCGTGTATAGCTCGATGATGGTCGGATCGCGCTCGACGATCACCGAGGACGAGGGTTGTTGCTGTTCGGGCAGATCGGGGGTGAGCGAGTGCACCGCCATCAGCAGCTCGGCGCCCGCCTGTCCGTCGACCACCGCATGATGGAACTTGGAGTAGAGCGCGAAGGAATCCTTGGGCACGCCGGGAATTTGACGCAATCCTTCGATGACATAGACTTCCCACAGCGGTTTGCTTTGGTCCAGAGGGCGCGAGTGGATGCGCGCCACCTGTATGCATAATTGCCGCCAGTCGCCGGGATGCGGCAACGCAATATGCCGGACGTGATATTCGAGATCGATGGCGCCGTCTTCGACCCAGTAGGGGCGGTCGATATCTTTGGGGACGGTGATCAAACGGCGTCTGAACGCCTTCGACTCGCCTAGGCGGCTGGCGAAATAGTTCAGCACGCTTTTGAAGCGCACTTTGCCGCCTGGGGCCGTCGATGGATCGTAGATACCCAGTCCGGCGACATGCAAAAATTGATTGCCCCGTTCGAGAGCGAGAAACAGGTTATCTAAACCGGATAATTGTTTCATGCATTCACCTTAAAGCATGCGAGGTTTCGGCGGAAAGGACGGAACATTCAGTTCAATGGACGCGAGAGGCGGACATCGTCGGCGACGGTTTCGTCGGACAATGGAATATGTATCGTCGCGTCGGGCGAGGCGACGTCGATGCCGCCTGCGGGCGTAACGGCGTTGGCCGCACGTACATGGGGGCGCATGCGATGCAGCGGCGAAGCGGCGCCGACTTCGCGTCGCGATGTCGTGCGTTGATTCGAAAACGCGTGCACCAGCGCATCGAAATTCTCGCGAATGTGTTTAACGAAGACATCGGGATCGGGCATCATCTTGCGGCAGGAAACGACGCCGATCCACAATACGTTGTTGTAACTGAATCCATTGATGCTCAGTCCCATATTGTCCACGACGGTGCTGAGCGGACAGAATTGCGCCAAGCGGGCGCCGGCCAGATACATCGGCACTTCGGGGCCGCGAGTGTCGGAAACCACCAGATTCATCGAACCGATCAGCAAATGGCGGGTCAGCAGTTCCGCCGCCGGTGTGGGCAGGTCGTCGACTAAATGGCGCACTACATCGCGCGAGATGACATCGGTCGCACGACGCGCGCGGCGCACGTCGCGTTGGATGGCGCGCAGACGCTCGGCGGGGTCGGCGATATCGGTATGCAGCGGCACATGAGTAAAGCCGACATTGCTGCCGGCGTCGGCGCCCGGCACCAAATTGCCGATGGTCAGCGGCACGCCCGCGATCAGGGTTTCTTCCGGCGCTTCGCCCTTATCGGCGAGATAGGCTTGCACCGCGCCGCCGATCACGGCGAGCAGAATATCGTTGGTCGAGGATCCTTCCGCTTTGGCGCGAATCAGCTTGAGCCCTTCCATCGGCAAGCCGACGCATTCGATCACGCGATGCGGCGATACTTCGTTACGGAAACGCACCGTCGGCGCTTGCTTCGGCCAACCGAGCAGGCCCAGCAAGCCGCGTCGCAGCGAGGTATGTTGCATGCCGCGCACCGAATCGACCGCTGCGCCGACCACGCGTAAGGCGACGCTGCTCATGGTGCGGCCAAAACGCGGCACGCGATTGGCGGCGTTGAGCAAGGTGCGCGCATACAGTTCGAGCGCAGTCGGCTCGCGGTCGACCATCACCATATTGGTGGTGGCGAACAGTTCGGGGGCGGCGATCATGGTGTGCAGCGCGCGCAACATTTGTGCGCCGGTTTCGCCGTCGACGGCGGCGCTATGGAATTTGACATAGACCGCAAAGCTGCCTTGGGGCACGCCTTGCACGCGATTGAGGCCTTCGATGACATAAGCCTCCCAGAGCGGCTTGGTGCGGTCCAGTGGGCGCGAGTGGATGCGCGCGACCTGAATGCATAATTGCCGCCAATCGCCGGGATGGGGCAGGGCGATATGGCGGACATGATATTCGAGATCGACTTCCGGCTCGTCGATCCAGTAGGCGCGGTCGATGCCGAACGGAGTGGAGATCATGCGTCGGCGGAACACGGGGGCGAC
>DATETD010000466.1:0-34624 GCA_035283885.1 Rhodocyclaceae bacterium | reverse complement strand
CTCACGCAAACCATCCAGCATAGCGCCGCGCACCCGTTGCACGGCATACGTCTCGAATTGCGCGCCTAAGCCCTCCTCATATCGATCCATCGCGTCCAACAAGCCGATCATGCCATTCTGAATAAGATCGTCGACATCGATGCTCGCCGGGAGTTTAGCCATCAAATGAAAAGCGACCCGCTTGACGAGGGGCGCGTATCGGGAAACCAGCTTGTCTTTGGTAAGTACGCCCTGTGCGGTGTACATCGGTTCTATCGGCTCTATCGAATCTAAAGGTTATGACATCCATCGATATCAACTATACCACTGTTTCCAAAAATTCCTCGGTCTGCCGGGTGTATGCCTCGCCTTGCAGCGAATGGGTGCGAAATTGCAAAAAGCCGCCCGGTCGATGCTCGCTCAACATCGACGACCAGCGACGCGTCAACACCCCGGACAGATCGTCGGTCACCGGTACGCGCGAGGCGCCGAGATACTCCAGACGCACCCCCAGATGACGATGGGCCGTATGGCGGATATTCTCGAAGATCGCTGCCGCCTCGTGTTCGTTACGCGCACGGGTTATCACCACCTGAAATTCGTCGCGCCCGCTTTCTCGCGCCAATCGCTTGACGAACGAATACGTCTGCGTAATCGACGAACCTTGCGCCGTCAGCACGACCACGATATGGCGCGCCGCCAGCGTCAACGGCGAAAGATAACCGCCCCGCCCGATCGCGCTATCGATCAATACGAACGACGATCCCCGATGAATCTCTCTCAGCCCATCGTCGAGACGATCCGCCGCTTCGACATCGACATACTGCAAACATTCGGCCAAACGCGACGCCGCCACCATCGTCAACAACGGCGCCGCCGGCAACATCGCCTGCTGCGGCGCTCGACCGTTTTGCACCACGTCCAATAAATCGCCACGCGGCTTGAGGCCAAGAGCGTCGAATAGATTATCCGGGCCGGAGTTTTCGTCGATCGCCACCACCCCTTGCCCGGCATGCGCCAAGGCCAGCGAGGTTTGCGCCAACAACGTGGTGCGCCCGCACGACTCGCCTCCCGCGACGAAGGCCAACACCTGGGGATCGGGAACCCCGAATAGCCGACGCAAGCCGTCGGCCTGATCCCCGGCGATATAGCCCATTCCCTCAAGCATGCGAGGCCCCTTCCCTGGTTTCTTTGTTCATGGAATAGGTCATCGCCAATTCGTCCGGTTTTAGGCGATGAGCCGTCTCGCCGGCGCCGACTTTGAAAGCCCGGTGCAGAATGTAATTGCGGTTGGGCAAATGAAGATCTTCGGGCACGCGTTGACCGTTCGCCACATAACTCAAGGTCAAGCCATGGCGAATAATGCAATCCAACGCCGGCGCCAACGCCGTCGCCTCGTCGACTTTAGTCAGAATACATCCCGCCAGATCTTCGCCCGAATACGCGCGTATCACATCGTCCAAGGTGTCGCCGCGGCAACCGGCGTTCAGCAACAACAGGCGATTCACCTCGCCGCTGCGCGTCAGCATCGCCGCCTGCTCGGCCACCATGCGATCGCGCTGACTCATGCCCACCGTATCGATCAGCACCATATGCTTATCGCGCAAATCCGCCAAGGTGCGGCGCAAATCCTCGCCGTCGCGCACCACGAACACCGGCACGCCGAGGATGCGGCCATAAACGCGCAACTGCTCGTGCGCACCGATGCGGAAGTTGTCGGTCGTCATCAAGGCCAGACGCTCGGCGCCGTAACGCACCACGCAACGCGCGGCGAGCTTGGCCGTCGTCGTCGTCTTACCGACGCCCGTCGGTCCCACCAAGGCATACACCCCGCCGCGGTCGATGAAATCGGATTCGGTCGGCAAGGTGCGCAAGCGCCGATTGACCGCCGCCATCATCCATTTCAGCCCTTCGGACTGGTTCGGATTTTCCGGCATTTCCTGAATCAGGCGTCGAGTCAATTGTCCTGAAAAACCGGCTTCTATCATTTCGCCGAGCAATTGCACTTTCATCGGGCTTTCCTTAATCATATCCCCCCAAGCAAAACCCGACAATTGATGCTCCAGCAAGCTTTTGATCACCCGCATCTCTTCCATCAACTGACTCACCTGCGGGCTCACCTGCGGGTCGGTCGCTTGCCGAGGCGCGTCGCGAACGCCTTCTCTGGCGCGACTTGCCGGCTCCTTAAGCGGCGTCTCCCGATACTCGTCGCTACGCGGCGTCGCTGCTCTGACGCCTGGGCGTCCGCCGGGCGCGCCGAAGTCGGCGGGCGCCGCCGCTTTGCGCGCTGCGGGACGCACCGAAGCGCGCGGTTCCGCCATCGGCGCTGCCGGCGCCGGCGCCGGCGCCGAATTGATCGCATACGGCGTCCAGGGTCGCACCAACGCCGGTTTCAACGCGCCTTTAGACGACAAGGTGACGGTGTAATCGTCCTCGGTCGGCGGCGGCGCAGGATGGGCCGCCGGTTTAGGCGGCGCTCGATGTTTACCCGCCGGCGACTCGGCCCACGAGGGCATACGCGAAGTCAAGGCCGCGCCGCGCGGCGCATGGGCTTGCGCCGACAATGCATCCAGGCTTTCGGGCGAACTGGCGACGATTTCCACCGAACCGTCGTCCAATGGCTTATTTGAAATCACGATCGCATCCGGCCCCAACTCTTCCTTGACGCGGCGAAAACATTCGCGCGCCGATGCGCCCACAAAGCGTTTTACAGTCATTTAGCGGCTCCAATAATCGTCGTCACTTTGATCGTTCTGGAATCCGGAACTTCCGCATTGGCGATCACCTTCAATTGCGGCACGACACGACGCAAGAAGCGCGAGAGCAGCCAGCGCAGATGTCCCGGCACCAGCAATACCGCCGGCAAACCTTGATCCTCCTGTCGTTGCGAAGCCGCCGCCGTTTCACGCAGCAAGGTATCGGCCAGACCCGGTTCAATCCCCGAAGCATCCCCGCCCGCTTGCAGCGCTTGTCCGAGCAAACGCTCCAGCCCCGGCTCGATCGCCATCACCTGCATATCGCTTCCTTCCGGATAAAGTTGCTGCACGATCGCGCGACCTAAAGCAATCCGTACTTTGGCCGTCAGTTCGAGCGCATCCTGATTGCGCGGCGCATGCTCGGCCAAGGTTTCGATAATGGTGCGCATATCGCGAATATTCACGCCCTCTTCGAGCAAATTTTGTAAAACGCGTTGCAAGGTCGATAGCGGCAATAGTTTCGGCACCAAATCCTCGACGAGCTTAGGCGCGTCCTTGGCGACATGATCGAGCAAGGCCTGGGTTTCCTGCCGTCCGAGCAGTTCGGCGGCATGCGACAGAATGATGTGGTTCAAATGCGTCGCCACCACCGTGCTGGCGTCGACCACGGTATAGCCGAAGACATGCGCCTGTTCGCGCAAACTGGAGTCGATCCATACCGCCGGCAAACCGAACGCCGGATCGGTGGTCGGCGTTCCGGGCAAGGAACCGGAAACGCGCCCCGGATCGATCGCCAAATACATGCCTGGATACGCTTCGCCGTTGCCGATGGAAACGCCCTTCAGCGTCAGACTGTAGGCATTCGGGCGTAACTCCAGATTGTCGCGAATATGCACCGGCGCCGAGAGAAAACCGACTTCCTGCGCAAATTTCTTGCGTAGCCCACGGATACGCTTCAACAAATCGCCATCCTGGCCGCGATCCACCAAGGGGATCAAGCGATACCCCACTTCCAGACCCAGCACATCGACCGGTTGTACGTCGGCCCAACTGGCTTCGACGTTTTCTTGCGCTGCAACCGCCGGCGCGGGTTCGGCGGCGGCTTTTTCGGCCGCTTTCTGCGCTTCGGTAATCGGTGGCTTGCGCGCCATCCTCCAGGCCAAATAGCCGAAAGCCGAACCCAAGCTGAGAAAAACCAGATTCGGCATCCCCGGAATCAAACCGAGTATCCCGAGTATCCCGGCGGTCAACGCCAGTATGGTCGGATTGCCGAACAATTGAGCGACGAACTGCTGGCCGATATCCTGTCCGGTCGCCACCCGCGTCACCACCAGACCCGCTGCCGTGGAAATGATCAGTGCAGGAATCTGCGCCACCAAACCGTCGCCGATCGTCAGCAAGGTGTAGGTCGCGCCCGCATCCCCCGCCGACATATCGTGCTGAATAATGCCGACGATCAAACCGCCGATGATATTGATGAATAAAATCAAGATGCCGGCGATCGCGTCGCCGCGCACGAATTTCGAGGCGCCGTCCATCGAACCGTAAAAATCCGCTTCCTGCGCCACCTGCGAGCGACGTTTGCGCGCCTCGTCCTCGCCGATCAGCCCCGCATTCAAATCGGCGTCGATCGCCATCTGCTTGCCCGGCATCGCGTCCAAGGTGAAACGCGCCGTCACTTCGGCGATCCGTCCGGCGCCCTTGGTGATCACCACGAAATTGATCAATGTCAGAATAATAAAAACGATGATACCCACAGCGTAATTGCCGCCGACCAGAAAATGACCGAACGCCTCGATCACTTTGCCCGCCGCATCCGGCCCGGTATGGCCATGCAATAAAACCACCCGCGTCGACGCTACGTTCAACGACAAGCGCAACAGGGTCGTCACCAACAGCACCGTCGGGAAAATCGAGAAATCCAACGGCTTCAGGGTATACATCGCCACCAACAACACCATGATCGAGATGGCGATATTGAAGGTAAAGAAGATGTCGAGCAGGAAGGGCGGCAACGGCAGCACCATCATCGACAGAATCAGGAAGATGAGCATCGGCGCCATCATCTGGCGGATATTCAGTCGCCCTACGATTCCCTGCAACATCAAGATGTTGTTATTCATTCTTCAGCTACTCCCGGATCCATGCCTGTCGGCACCGCAATCGCCGTCGGCAGCGTCGGCGGCAGCAAACCGCCTGACGACGCCATAAACTGGTTCAGTTGATAGACATACGCCATCACTTCGGCCACCGCCGAATACAACGGCGCCGGAATCGCATCGCCAATCTCGGCATGGCGGTATAAGGCGCGCGCCAGCGGCGGCGCCTCCAAGAGCGGAATACGATGCTCGGTAGCGATGTCGCGAATGCGTTGCGCCACCAAATTGATCCCCATCGCCAACACCACCGGCGCTTCCATGCTATCGGCGTCGTATTTCAGCGCGACGGCAAAATGCGTCGGGTTGGTCACGACCACGTCGGCCTTAGGCACCTCGGACATCATGCGATTGCGCGCCATCTCCCGCTGCTGACTGCGGATGCGCGCCCTAAGATGCGGATCGCCTTCGCTTTCCTTGGATTCCTGCTTCAACTCTTCCAAGGTCATCTTCAGTCGATCATAGTATTGCCATAGCTGGAACGGCACATCCAACGCGGCGATGACGGCGAGCGCCGCCGCCAGCGCCATCAAGCTAAAAATCAAGAGGTCGGCAAAGGAAACTAAGCTACTGTTGATGGGTTGGGCCAGTAAGCCGAACACGCTGCCTTGTTCGCGTTTGAGCACCCAATACACCACCACTCCGATCAACACGGCTTTCAGGATCGCCTTGACCAACTCGGCCAGGCTATGGATCGAGAACATGCGACCGAATCCCGCCAGCGGATCGATCCGCGTGAAATCGAGGCGCAAGGCATTCGGCGCAAACACCCCGCCGCCGATCATGAACGGCGTCACCAGCGCGGCGGCGATCGTCAAACCGAATATCGGCGCCAGGATATACGCGGCTTCCTCCAGCATCGCCAAAACCGAAGCGTAGACGAGGACCACATCGAAGGCGGCGGCGCGCGGAAAGGCGAGGCCGAAACGCAGAATATTCGAAGAATGCTGCGTCAGCCAGCCGCCCAAAATCCAGAAAACAGCGACCCCCGTCGCCATTATCATGAACGCCGCCAGTTCGCGCGACTGCGGTACATTGCCGTCCTCGCGCGCCTGTTCCAGGCGCCGCGAAGACGCGGGTTCGGTTCTTTCCAGATCGCTGTCGTCAGCCACGGTCGTTCTTTCTCATAGCGGCAATTATTGCCGCCGCTAAAGCAGACAAACCACCAAACACGCCATCGTTTGCCCGCCTATTCGGCAGAAAGAACTCTAGATATCGTCCAATCGATCAGTCGTAATTGCCGGCGCGATTAAAAGTCGGCGCTGGCGAGACGGATGGCGGACGATAGGATACTACGGGAAATGATACCGGGATCATCGACACCGCGGCCCGGTTCGATTAAGCCGCCATGGCATCCTCCGGACGCAAGAAGACGGAGCGCGGCACGCCGCGCAACTCGCCGAGATTGCCCAATACTTCCTTCATATCGAGAATCAAGACGATCTGCCCGTTCGACAGCGTCGTCACCCCCGCCACGCCCTTGGGACGGAAATCCTCCAAGGATTTGATCACTGCATCTTCGCGCCCCATGAAACCGTCGATCGCCAAAATAAAGGTGCAATCCGAGGTTTGCATCAGCACGCCGTACTCCGGCACCAATTCGGCTTCCCAGCCCAAAAGATAGGTCAGCGGATAGATCGGCATGACTTCGCCACGCACCACCATGGTCGCGCAACCGCCGACCTCTTGCACCCCGCTCGGATGGATCGGCAAAATTTCCCGCACCATCGACAAGGGTACGGCAAACGGCTGAGAACCCAACTGCACCAACAATACCGGCAAAATCGCCAGCGTCAATGGCAAGGAAATCACGAATGTCGATCCCTTGCCGATCACCGATTTGATTTCGATCGAACCATTCAATTTCTGAATATTGGTTTTGACCACGTCCATGCCGACGCCGCGCCCCGACACATCGGACGCCACGTCCTTGGTCGAGAAACCTGGCATAAAGATCAGATTGAAACTCTGTCTTTCGTCCATGGTGTTGGCTTCTTCGTCGGTAATCAGGCCTTTTTCCAAGGCCTTGGCGCGCAAACGCTCGGCGTTCATCCCGTTACCGTCGTCGGCAACGATCAGAACGATATGATCGCCTTCCTGACGCGCCTCCAAACGCACTTGGGATTTTTCCGATTTCCCCATGGAACGACGCTCTTCGGTCGATTCGACGCCATGATCGACGGCGTTGCGTATGAGGTGGATGATCGGGTCCGACAAGTCTTCGATCATCGTCTTGTCGATTTCGGTGTCTTCGCCGACCAGCACCAGTTCGACGTCCTTGCCCAAACTACGCGCCAAATCGCGGGCGATACGCGGATATTTCTGAAACAAGCGACCGATAGGCTGCATCCGCGTCTTCATGACTGCGTTCTGCAAATCCGACACCAGCAAATCCAGTTGGCTAACCGCCTGGTCCAGCGCATGCAAGGTGTCGGTATCCGAGCGACCGCTCAGAATGTCGGAACGTAAGGCATTCAGACGATTCTTGGTCAAGCCGATTTCGCCCGACAAATTCAGCACCTGATCGAGTCGCGAAGTATCCACACGGATGGAGTTATCGCGCGTCTTTTCGACATCGCGACGCCCAACGGGCGCCACCGCGCCGGGTTTATCCGCAGCACGACGACCGACAGCCGCTTGAATGATCTGCTCGGGTTCGCCGCTGGCGACGGCAGGCAAAGGCGGTGGCGGTGGCGGCGCGGCGGCGATTACGGGCGCTTGCGGCGGCGGCGGCGCGGATGGGACACTGGCGGCCACCGGCGCTGCGCCGGTAACCGCCGCATACAAATTGTTCCAGTCGGGGCCCGTCGGCTCTGCCGCAGAGGGCGTCGGCGCCAACGCAACAGGGGACGTCGCTGCAGGCTTGGACGTTGCCACAGGCTCGGACGCCGCCGCCGGAGGGGCAGCGCCCAACTGTCCAGCCAATGCCGCTTTAAGTTTCGACAAGACGACAGGGTCTGCCGCATCCGGCTGGGTGCCGAACTCCAGCTGCGCAAACATTTCGCGCACCCCAGCGGTCGCCGCCATAATCACATCCATCAATTCGCCCGAAATACTCATCTCGCCGTTACGCAAACGGTCGAACAAATTCTCGGTTAAATGGCAAAGAGTAACCAGCTCCGCCGCATTCAAAAATCCTGCGCCACCTTTGATCGTATGAAAACCGCGAAATATCTCGTTTAGCAGCGCATGATCGCTGGGATTTTGTTCGAGATCCACCAGTTTGTTATCGACACCCGACAGCAGATCGCCCGCCTCCACCAGGAAATCCTGGAGCAGGTCTTCCATTCCTTGAAAGTCACTCATTAACCGCCTCCCTGTCTTATTCTATATAACTGGATCAAAAACCCAGACTTTCCAAAAGATCGTCGACTTGAGACTGACTAGTCACCACATCGGTATGCGCGTTCGGGTCGATCACCGGCCCGTTCATCATACCGGCCATCGCCATCGGCGCTTCGGCCTTTTTGTCTTCGGGCATCGCTTCGATCAATACGCTCAACAAATGGCCTTCCATTTCCTGAGCCATCTCGACCACTTTTTTGATGACCTGACCGGTCAAATCCTGAAAATCCTGCGCCATCATGATTTCGGTCAATTGTTCGTTGGTCGCCTTGAGCTTTTCCGGCGACTCTTTGAAAAAAGATCGCGAGTCCGCCGCCAGGGTTTTGAATTCTTCGACCGATAATTGATTGTCGAACATTTTGTCCCAGCGCTTGGCCAGCGTATTGGAGCGTTCGATCAATTGATCCTGCAAGGGCGAGGCAATATCGATCGCATTCAACACCCGCGAGGCGGCCTGCTCGGTCATTTTGGCGATGTAGGTCAAGCGTTGACGCGCATCGGGAATCTGATTGCGCGCCGTATGCTCCAATATTTTGTCGATGCCCAACTCGCGCAAGCTATTATGCAATTTACGTGCAAGCTGCCCCAGTTGATTGAATACGCTCGCACCGTCGTGATCACTCATTTGAGCGAAGGACTCCTCCTCGGCGGCCTCCTCGACATCGTCCGCACCGGCGCTTTGTTGCGCCACGCTATCGAACAAGTCCTGCAAATCCTGAGAATCGTTCGTGGTAGCGACCGCACGGGGGAGAGGAGGCGCTGGGGGCACCGGCGGCGCAGCGGCTGCCGCCACACTATCGAATAAGTCCTGAAGCTCGTCGCTATCCCCCATCGCACTGGCTCGCGGCGACGCAACGGCTACAGGCGGCACCGACGGGGCCGACGCTTGAACCGAAGCGGCGACGCTATCGAACAAGGCTTCGAGATCGGGCGTATCGCCTGCGGGGGCGCGCCCCTTGGTAGGCGCCGAAGGAGCAGGCGCCGCCGAAACTGCCGCTGCCGCCGCAACGTTATCGAATAAAGCCTGCAATTCGTCATTATCGCCGGCGCCGCTCGAACGTGCAGGCGGAGGGGCTGGCGGTGGGGAAGGCGGACTCGGCGGAGCGCCCGCCGCAATCTGGTCGAACAACGCTTGCAGGTCGCTCGAATCTCCGCTCTCGTCAAATAATATCGGTTTTGCCATCGTACCCGTTCCTGTCGAACCTATGCCGCCAATATGTCAACGCCTCAGCGACGTCTCAGCCCATCTTCTCGAAAATTTTTGTCAGCTTGTCGGCCAAAGTCGCGGCAGTAAATGGTTTTACGATATACCCCGAAGCCCCCGCCTGCGCCGCCGCAATGATATTTTCCTTTTTGGCCTCGGCGGTAATCATCAAGAAAGGCAAACGCCTTAAATTCGGATCGGCGCGCACGGACTGCAATAGCGTCAAGCCATCCATATTGGGCATATTCCAATCCGACACCACGAACTCGAAGCCGCCACCTTTGAGCTTTTGCAACGCGACGGCGCCGTCTTCGGCCTCATCGACATTCGTATAGCCCAACTCTTTAAGAAGATTCCGCACAATTCTGCGCATTGTCGAAAAATCGTCAACCACAAGAATCCTGAGCTTACTCGGATCAATTGCCATATTCTCTCCTGCCGATCATTCGCGAGCGGATTTATTCAACAGCGGACGCAACGTATCCGCCAAAATATCCGCATCAAATTTCGCCACATAGGCGTCAACGCCCACACTCTTACCCATCGCCCGATTGGCCTCCGAAGATAACGATGAGTGCATCACCACCGGAATCCCATCGAAACGCGAATCCGATTTGATATGTTTGGTCAACACATAACCATCCATTTCCGGCATTTCCGCATCGACCAGTATTAGACTCAACTCGTCGCGCAGGCTCTTGCCCGATTGATGCGCATGCGCCGCCATACCCGACAAGCGGGTCCAGGCTTCGCTACCGTTTTGCGCATGTTTATGCTTGACCCTAAGTTTTTCCAACACTTCGGCGATTTTCTTGCGCGCGATCCCGGAATCGTCCACAAAAAATACGTTGATATCCTCGATCACCTGCACCGGCTCGATCTGGCCGACCACGCTTTCGCCAAACGTATTCGCCATAATCTGCTCGACATCGAGGATCGACACCAATTTACCGTCGGCCAGCTCGGTGATCGCCGTAATCAAAACATGCGTGCCGCTGGTCACCGATTCGGGAGCGCGCACTCGGTCCCATTCGACTCGAATAATGCGGTCCACGCCATGCACCAAAAATCCCAAAGTGCGCTTGCTGTACTCGGTCACCATCATCGACGCCCCCAGCTTCGAGGGCGCATCCGCCAGATTCATCACCTTGCTCAACGAAACCACGGGAATGACATTGCCGCGCAAGCTGATCAATCCTTCCACGCCGCTAGGCATATTCGGGGCTTTGGTGATCGCGGGCGTCTTGCTGACTTCGCGCACCTTGAACACATTGATGCCGAAGGTTTCATGCGTTCCCAATGAAAACAACAGAATTTCCATTCGGTTCGAACCCGCGAGCTTAGTTCGCGCATCCACAGTCTCAAGCAGAGTACCATCCCTGCGTTGAATATCTGAAGCAACCACAACTGAATTCATTTCAGCACACTCTCCGAATTGAGCGAAACTACGACGCGAAAAAAAGCATCGGCAAAAAAGTCATAAAGGAATAATAGAATCAACGCGGTCTGACCAAATTCGTCGGCTTATGCAGCAGCAGACGGGTCAAGGTCTCCGACAAGCGATTGGGTTCGAATTTCGGCACATATTCGTCGACGCCGACGGAACGTCCCAATTGTTGATTCGACATCGAAGACAACGACGAATGCATTACTATCGGAATTCCCTCGAAGCGTTGATCGGACTTTACGTTTTTCGTCAAAATATAACCGTCCATCTCCGGCATTTCCACGTCGGTCAAAATCACCTGAACATAATCCTTGACCGATCTGCCGGCGCTTTCGGCAAAAGCGGCAATCCGTTGCAGTTCGTCCCAGGCGGCGCGACCGTTGATCGCGCCGATCTGATTGACGCCCATCGCCGTCAGAGTACGTTCGATTTGCCCCCGCGCCACCTGCGAATCGTCGGCAAACAACACTGTCATTCCCTCTTTTTCCAGCGGCCTGATATTGGAGAACACTAAATGATCGTCGTATTTCGCGGTTTCGGCCAAAACGCGCTCGACATCGAGCATCATTACCAAGCGATTATCGGCCAGTTCGGTCACCGCCGTCACCAAGCCGCCGAGATTGGTGGTCAACATATCCGGCGGAACCCGCATTTGCGACCAATCCAAACGCAAAATAGTATCCACCGACTCGACCAGAAAACCCTGAGTATGTCCGTTATATTCGGTCACGATCATGATGTCGCGCGGCGTTTCCGGCACCATACCGATGTAATCGGCCAGATCCACCACCGGCACCAAAGAACCTCGCAGGCTGACCATGCCTTTAACCGCCGCCACCATTTCCGGAGCACTGGTGATCGGCGGCGTGCGCATCACTTCGCGCACCTTGAACACGTTGATGCCAAAAGGCTCACAACGTCCGGTGCGATTATCCTTGCCTAAGGCGAACAGCAATATTTCGAGCTTATTGGTTCCCGCAAGCCGGGTTCGAGCATCAATATTTTTCAATAAATCGGACATTCATAGACCTTTCGGCACAATAGCTGGAAAACTCAAACACGTTAACATGTGCATCAATATTACGCGATTTCTTCGCTGGAACACGCCTCGATAACCGGCAAGCTCGGTAAAAACTTCAGCCCCAAGCGTCAGGACGCTAGCGGCCGTTCGCTCCCCGACGTCAAAACCCCAAGCTGTTCGAAATCCCTCGACAACAGCCCGAGATTATTGACCTTCGACAAAGCCTCCCGAGCAAATTCGCGCTGGCGCCGCGTCGAGTCGATTACGTCGTGTATATGCCCTGTAATTACCTGCGTCTTATCGCTCTGTTGCGCCATGGTATTGGCGATCGCCGATACCTTATCCAACGTATCCTGCGCTCCCGAATTGATCGATTTAAGCGACTCGGCCGCCTGCCTAGCCAGCATCGAGCCGTTGTTCGCCTGCGCCGAACCGACGCGTATCGTAGCGATCGCGCTGCCGGTTTCCGCTTGAATATCCGCGATCATTTTGCCGATTTCGCTCGTCGCAGCGGTCGTGCGCTCGGCGAGTTTGCGAACTTCGTCCGCCACAACCGCAAATCCGCGCCCCTGCTCCCCGGCTCTAGCCGCCTCGATCGCCGCATTCAGCGCCAGTAGGTTGGTTTGATCGGCAATATCGTGAATCACTTTAACGATTCCCGAAATATTTTTGGATCGCTCTCCGAGTTCCGCCACGACCTGAGCCGATTGCTCCACGGTGCGCGCAATGCGCTCGATCTCCGCCGAAGCCTCCTCGACGATTTCCGCCCCTCGCGAGGAATGCCGACAGGCCGCCTGGGCAATCCGCGCCGTCTCCTCGGAGCGTTGCGCCGCATCCATCACATCGGACGCCAAGGCCGCCAAGGCCGCAGCGGCGGACTCCGCCACGCCGATTTGCCGACTCGTCCCATCGGAGGCGTTATGCATATCGCCGACCAACCCCTCGACGGTGCGTTTCAACCGAGCCGCACTCGCCGCCAGTTGCGTCGTCCCATTCCGCAAACGCGACGCCAATTCGATGCAGGACTGCGCTATCGAAGACAAAGGCGAATCTTCGGGCAGACCGATAGGTTCAAGAGGACGCTGCGGATCGCCAGCGGCGCCGATCATGCCGATAAAATCGACAACGCGCGCCGCATCGCCGGTGATCGCGGCGTGCGCGTAGATAAGCGGAATAAGTCCCGACGCAAGGCCTAACGCCACCGCCATCGCCACGACATCGACGGAAAGAGCGCCTCCAGCGTATGAAGCGATCGCCGCCGCGCCGCCGGATATCGCCAACCCGAATAGGAATCCTCCCGCCGCCCTTACCCACGACATATGCCGTATGGGTCCGCTCATTCTAGTCATCCTTCGTTCGCGTCCAAATTTTCGATACCTGGGGACATCGCCGCTTCAGTCGATACGGAATAACTTGCCGAAGTTGGCGATGTCGATAACCTGCTTCACGGCGCCGCGACAACCGACCAGCGCGACTTCGCGCCCCAAGCCTTTCGCCTTATCGCGCAACATCAACAGCATGCCTAGAGCAGAACTGTCGAGATATTCGACGCGCGCCAAATCGACGGCGATTTCGCCCGTGGTGTTGGTCGTCGCATTATCCACCGCCTCGCGAAATTCGCGATGGGCGTTAAAATCGAAGCGTCCCTGGAGATGAATCACCGCACGCCCTTCCGTCATTGTCACTGTCGCTTGCATATATCGTCTTCCTATTCGATCAAAATACCCACCGATGCGATTCGCTTCGCACCCCAAGGTTGATTATCCCATTTACAACCCAATGAACCCGATCCGCCGCCGATGACGCCAAGCGCTCGTCGAGTCGCACCATCCTACACCAGTATAGCCGCGATCATGCGCGTGGCTCCGCACGCAAACGAGCGACGATGCGCGCTGCGATATCGGGCAAAGCCGCCACCTCGTCCACCGCACCGACCTGCGCCGCTTCCTTCGGCATGCCATACACCACGCACGAAGCCTGATCCTGACCGATATTCCAAGCGCCCGCCTTGCGCATCGCCAACATCCCTTGCGCGCCGTCCTTGCCCATACCGGTCAAAATCACCCCTAGCGCATGATTTCGCACCTGTTCCGCCACCGAATGGAACAAGACATCGACGGCAGGCCGATGTCGATTGACCGGCTCCGACTTGGCCAATTCCAACACATACCCGCCCGCACTGCGTCTGACGGACATATGCGAGTGGCCCGGCGCCAAATACGCCGTCCCGGATTGCAAACGCTCTCCGCCCTGCGCTTCGACGACACGCAAGGGGCCGACGGTGTCCAAACGCCGCGCAAACGAAGGGGTGAAGGTTTCTGGCATATGTTGAACCATTACGATCGGCGGCATCTCGGCGGGCAGCCGACTCAACACGTCCTTAATCGCTTCGGTGCCTCCGGTCGAGGCGCCGATGGCGACCACCCGATCTTTCAAATTGCGCGACGCACCGCCGCCTAACGAAAGCGCTGCCGATGCAGCAGCCGAGATCGGCGCCGCCGCTGCAACTACCGATGCCGCACCGCGCCCTTCCACCGATTTGACCGCTCCCGTCTTCAAGCGCGCCGATTTGGCCATGCGAATTTTGTCGCGAATTTCATCCGCATAACCCAGCAGTTGACTGACGTTTTCCGCCCGCGGCTTGGCCAAGAAATCGACCGCACCGATTTCCAGCGCCTGCAAGGTCACTTCCGAGCCGCGCTCGGTCAAGGCCGATATCATAATCACCGGCATCGGACGCAAGCGCATCAAATGCCGCAGAAACTCCAGGCCGTCCATGCGGGGCATTTCCACATCGAGCGTCAATACGTCCGGGTTGAGCGCCTTGATCATCTCGCGCGCGGCGATCGGATCCGGCGCCGTGCCGACCACTTCCAAATCGGGCGCGCCATTGATGATTTCCGACAGCAAAGCGCGCATCAGCGCGGAATCGTCAACCACAAGTACCTTGATTGGCATGAATTCCCCTAGAAAAGTTCGATGTCGCCCGAAACCGGCGCTTCCGTAAGACGCGCGGCGTATTCGGTTTCGCGCCGCATCAATGTGTCGTTATGCATGCGCGTGAGTTTCTTGACCAATACCCGCCCGGTGCTGGGAAAAAAGTAGACTTTGCGCGGATGCACGTCGAGCAAATCCTGCGCCATCACCGAAATCCCTTCCGTTTTGAGAAACTCCAGCACGAAACTGGCGTTGCGGTCGCCGACATTCGACAACGACAGCGTCGCCATGATTCGCCCGCCGCCGAACACCTTGGCTTCCAGATTATTGCGTCTAGCGCCCAACTTGAGCAGATGATTGATC
Source organism: Rhodocyclaceae bacterium (assembly GCA_035283885.1). Taxonomy (GTDB): domain Bacteria; phylum Pseudomonadota; class Gammaproteobacteria; order Burkholderiales; family Rhodocyclaceae; genus DATETD01. The sequence goes on along the minus strand of DATETD010000466.1, from coordinate 19,476 downwards.
AGAATCTCCATGGCGTAAGTCCCATAACGCGCCGATGGAGATACCGAGCTTTTTTCGGTCGTCTCGGCCAACATGAAATGATTCATGCCGCCAATACCCTTCTCCCGATCGCGGATACACGCCGATACGCAGGACCCAAGCACAGTCACCAACACCATTTCGGTCGTGGTGACGAAATATTCCCCCGGCAGCACCTTGACCGCCTCGGAATCGAAGGTGCGGTCATAGTAACGATTGCCGGCAAGATGTTCTACGTAACCGACATCCATTGCACTATCTCTTTATTGCCGGCAATACCGGTTCGGTCGAGCGGCGATCCGCGCGTTCGTAGACGGTGCGACCGATCGAGCGAAAAATATCGGCGGCATGTAAAAAACTCTCCGAGTGTCCCGCAAACAGCAAGCCGTCTTCGCGCAATAACGGCATAAATTTTTTCAAAATCGCGTATTGCGTCGGTTTATCGAAATAAATCATCACGTTACGACAGAAAATCGCGTCGAAAGGCCCCTGAACCGCCCAGCGCGCATCCAATAAATTAATTCTCATAAAACGGATCATCTTTTGCAGCTCGGGGCGCACGCGCACATATCCGGCTTGATCTTTCGTTCCCTTGAGAAAGAATCGCTGCAAGCGATTCGTACTCAATTGACTCACCCGCTCCAGGGTATAAATGCCTTTTTCCGCCGTCGCCAGCACGTTGGTGTCGATATCGCTGGCGAATATCTCGACCGGCGGCGTCATCGAATCGAAAGCTTCGCACGCGGTAATCGCCAGCGAATACGGTTCTTCGCCGGTCGAGGCTGCCGAGCACCAAATGCGAATGGGGCGCTGACGCAGTTCGCGCACATAGCGCGTCAATATTTCGAAATGATGGGCCTCGCGGAAAAACGAGGTCAAATTCGTCGTCAACGAATTGACGAAAATCTCCCATTCCTCGGCGTCGTTCGACTCCAGATGGGACAAATACTGCTCGAACGTGGCGTAGCCCAGCGCCCTTAATCGCCGAGCCAGGCGGCTATACACCATGTCTTGCTTGACCGGCGCCAAGGAAATGCCGGCGTGCTGATAAATCAGCGTGCGCACCCGTTCGAAATCGGCGCTGGTGAAGTTGAATTCGCGAGTCGGATCAGTCAATTTTTTTCTACGGACACAGGTTGCAGGGCTATAGGTTAAGTGGATTCATGGCGCATCCCGCCGTCGGACTCATGCGTCGGCTTCAACAAAGCTGTCACTCTATCAACGACAGGATATCATCCATTTCAAGCAAGGCTATCGACAATAAAGGGACAAAGACACGCTGTCAACGCTAGACCGAAGATAACCAAAGTTATACTACGAGATAAGCTCGATTTTGGCGATCCGTCCCGCCAGCGCCGACTTTCAGCGTTGCATGGCTTAGAACTCCTCCCATTGCTCGCCATCGTCCACCAAATGCGACGGCACCGGCTTTTTCCCCGACGATCTCACCGACGGCGCCGACGGGCGGGCGCTCGGTAATGATTTAGGCGCAGCGGGGGCGGCGTGGCGCAACGGCGTCGCCGCCACCGGTTGTAGGTGTCGTTGCGTATCCGACAGCTTGAACATACTGACGGCCTGCACCAGGCCGCGCGTCTGCTCTTCCAGACTTTCCGCCGCCGCCGCCGCCTGCTCGACCAAGGCCGCATTCTGTTGCGTCACTTCGTCCATCTGGCTGACGGCCTGAGTCACCTGCTCGATACCCGAACTCTGTTCGCGGCTGGCGCCGGCAATATCGGTGACGATATCCGCCACCTGCTGGAAACTGACCACGACCTCATCCATGGTCGCCCCCGCCTGCTGCACCAACTTGGCGCCGCCCTCGACCTTATCCACCGACTCGGCAATCAAGGCCTTGATCTCCTTCGCCGCCGTCGCGCTACGCTGCGCCAGGCTACGCACTTCGGTCGCCACCACGGCAAAACCGCGCCCCTGCTCGCCGGCGCGCGCCGCCTCGACCGCCGCATTCAGCGCCAGGATATTCGTCTGGAAGGCGATGCTGTCGATCACGCCGATAATGTCGGAAATCTTGCGCGAACTGGCCTGGATTTCGCCCATCGTCACCACCACTTGCTTGACCACTTGACCGCCGCGGGTGACGCCCGCATTCGAGGTCTTGGCCAACTCGTTGGCTTGGCGCGCACTATCCGCATTCTGCTTGACGGTCGCATTGAGCTGTTCCATCGAACTCGACGTTTCCTCCAGGCTGCTGGCCTGCTGTTCGGTGCGGCTCGACAAATCCTGATTGCCGGCGGCAATTTCCTGCGATGCGGTATTGATCGCTTCGGTGGCTTCCTTGATGCGGCCCACCACTTCGCGCAAACGTTCGACCGTGGCATTGGTATCGTCCTTCAACTGGCCGAAAATGCCTTGGTAATCCTTATCGATCGTCTTCGTCAAATCGCCTTGCGCCACGGCCTGCAATACGGTCGCCACATCCTTCAATCCCGACGAGGTGACCTCGGACAAGCTGTTCAATCCCTCGGCCAGTTGCCGGATAAAGCCTTCTTTACCCTCCAAACTTAAACGCTTGTCGAAATCGCCGATCTGTGCGCTATCGACGATATCCGCCACTTCGCGCTCGACTTGAACTTCCGCCGTGCGATCCAACCACTCCGCCACCGCGCCCAAGCGCTCCTTACGCTCGTTGAATACCGGGCTGGCGGTGACGCGCAAATGTCGCCCGCCGATCTCCATATTCGCCACATAGGTCGAGGTAAACGTCGCCAGCAAATTCGCCTGGTGCGACGGGTTCTTATGGAAGGTGTCGATATTGACGCCCAGCATATGCTCCGCATCGAAATTCGGCAGTTGCCGACGAATCGCGCTTTCGGCGTTTTTAAGGATGCGCTGCACCGAATGATTGGCGTAAATAATGGTGCGATTCGTGTCGGCAATCATCACCCCGGTGCTGACGTTATCCAAGGCCGTTTTGATGCGCAGATTTTCGTTCGCCACGCGCTGTTGCTCGGCGATTTCGAAGCCTAATCGATTCTGCATCGATTCCAGCCCTTGCATTACCCGACCGATCTCGTCGTTGCGCGCCACATTCATCTGCGTATCGTATCGCCCCCCCGACAAGGCGCGGAACGCCGGGAGAACTTCGTTCTGCAGCGGATTACGGATCAGGATGCGCACCAGCCAGGAAATCATCGCGATCAACACCGCCACCACCACCGCCGAGGTAATCCACAAGAATTTCTGCATGGTGCGCGCCACCGCCTCGAACTCGTCGAGATAGGTGCCGCCGCCGATGATCCAATGCCAATCGGCGAAGGTGTCGAATACGACGACTTTCTCGCGCGGTTCGGTATCGCCCAACTCTTTGTTCGCCCAAGGATAACGAATCGCGCCTTGCTTTTTATCGATCATCTCGCGAACAAATTCGCGTCCCGCGGCATCCTTCGCGCCCAGTAAATTCGCGCCTTCTTTGGCGGGATGGACCAACGTCTGCCCTAAGTCCTTGCCCGGCTCACCGTTAACAACAAAGAAATATCCCGTTTGTCCCACCTTGACGGATTTGATGTGCTGACGCAAATCCGCCACTTCGGCGGAAACATCCAAGCCGATGAATAAACCGCCGATCACTTGACCGTCTTTCCCCCTAATCGAGCGGAAGGAGGCGTAATAATCTTTGCCGAATAAATTGGTCTTACCCGAAATATTCTCGCCTGCCATTAACTTCGCATGCGCGGGATGATCCTTGGTAATCCGCGTGCCGACGGCGCGCTGACCTTTCTCGTCTTTGACCGAGGTTGCGATACGAATAAAGTCGTCGCCCTTGCGCACCAGCACCGTGGCCACCGCCTTGGATATCTCGGTGAAATGATCGACCTCCTCGGTGCGCCCGTTGAGCACGGTTGAGCCGACCTTCAAAATCGGCGTCTCGCCGCCCGCATCTTCGACGCTGAATCCGCCCTGAAAATCATGCACGAAGATATCGTTCAAGCGTGCGGCATCCGCCGTCATCGCCTTGGCGCGCACCTCGACCATGCCCTTAATCAACTTGAGATTCTGATTGAGTTCGGCCAGCCCCTGCTCCTCCAGCATGCCGCCGAGGTGCTTCGCCAAGAACGTCGTCGACCCTGTCATAACGACGACGGCGCTCAACGCACAACCGATAATCATCTTGGTCGATAAACCGGAGTCGCGCAAACGATGCTTGACGCGCGCCAGCCAACCGCGCGACACCACCTCGCCATTCTCTACGGCCAGACTTTTGGCGCGGTTGTCGCGAAATGCGCGATACGCGCTTTCGACCGCCTCGACCTGCTGTCGACTCGGCTTGCGACGCACCGACATATAACCGACGACGCTGCCCCCGTCCCAAATCGGCGCCGCGTGCGCTTCGACCCAATAGTGATCGCCGTTTTTGCAGCGATTTTTAACCAACCCAATCCATGGGCGATTCGCCTTCAGCGTGCTCCACAGATCGGCGAAAGCCTCGACCGGCATATCGGGATGCCGCACCAAATTATGCGGCTGTCCAATCAACTCCGCTTCGGTAAAACCGCTGATGTCGATAAAGTCTTTATTGACATAGGTAATCCGCCCCTGCAAATCGGTTTTCGACACGATCATGGTCGCATCGTCGAGCAGGGCTTCCTTCTGGGTTACAGGCAAATTGCTTCGCATATCGCTCTCTTTCTAAAGATCCACCATCGCCAACGGTAACATCATACGGTAAAAACATAGACGCCACTAAGGCGCCGCTAGGAGAAATCGCTACGATCCGCGCTGCTATCCGCGCTTCGACCCGTCTCGTCAGCGCCGACTTTTCACTCCCAAGCTTAAAACTCCGCCCATTGATCGCCTTCGTCGTCCATGTAAGCGGGCGGCGTCTTGCGCCCTGTAAGCGCCTTAGTGAGCGCCTTACGCGGGTCGGGAACAATTCTCGGCATCGGCGTCGGCACCGACGGAATTGCGATCCGACTATCCGCATCGAGTATTTTGAACATCGCCACCGCCTGCATCAAACCGCGCGCCTGCTCTTCCAGACTTTCGGCCGCGGCCGCGGCCTGCTCGACCAACGCCGCATTCTGCTGCGTCACCTCGTCCATCTGGCTGACGGCCTGCGTCACCTGTTCGATGCCGGAACTCTGCTCGCGGCTGGCGTTGGCGATATCGGTGACCAAGGTCGCCACCTGCTGAAAATCGACCACGACGTCGTCGATGGCGCCGCCCGCCTCGCTGACTTGTTTAACCCCGCTTTCGACCTTATCGACCGACTCGGCGATCAGCGCCTTGATTTCTTTGGCGGCAAGCGCACTGCGCTGCGCCAAGGCGCGCACTTCGGTCGCCACCACCGCAAAACCGCGCCCCTGTTCGCCCGCGCGCGCCGCCTCGACGGCGGCATTCAAAGCCAGGATATTGGTCTGAAAGGCAATCCCGTCGATCGCGCCGATGATGTCGGCAATCTTGCGCGAACTGGTCTGAATCGCCCCCATCGTCGCCACCACCTGCTTGACCACCTGGCCGCTACGCATTACGCCGCTATTCGCCCGATGCGACAACTCGTTGGCACGGCGCGCGCTATCGGCATTTTGCTTGACGGTGGAATTCAACTGCTCCATCGAACTCGACGTCTGCTCCAAACTACTGGCCTGCTGCTCGGTGCGCGACGACAGATCCGTATTGCCCGAGGCGATCTCCTGCGCCGCCGTGTCGATCGCGCCGGTCGACTCCTTGATGCGTCCGATCGCCTCGCGCAAACGCTCCACGGTCGCATTGACGTCGCTTTGCAAGCGCCCGAAAATTCCGGCATAGTCGCCCTCGATGCGCTGCGTCAAATCGCCTTGCGCCATGCGCTCCAGCACCGACGAAGTCGCCGCCAACGCTTGCTGCGTCGTCGCCAACAAGCGGTTCAATTCGACGCCTAGCGTCGCGAAAAACCCGCTCTTGTCGTCGGTCGTCATGCGCTGCTCCAGATCGCCCGCCGCCGCCGCGCGCACGATCTCGGCGACTTCTTTCTCGACTTGAATCTCCAGCGTCCTATCCATCCATTGCGACACGCGACCGAGATATTTCCCTTGGGAATCGCGCACCGGACTGGCCGTCACGCGCAAGGCATGCGCCGCCAACTCGGTGTCCAAGGTGCGCGAATCGACCAATTCGGCGCGATACGCTGTGCGCGTATCGTCGTCGTCGAAATAATCCGCGAGACGCGCGCCCAACAATTTCGATGCATCGAATCCGGCGTGCGTGCGCCGGATGCCGTCGGCCATCGCCGACCACAGCGCCTGCGCCGAACGATTCAAATAGATCAAGGCGTTCTTCTCGTCGGATACGGTCACCGGCATGGTCACCGTATCCAAGGCAAATTTAATCCGCGTCATTTCCTCGGCTTGACGGCGCGCTTCGGACACCTCGAATCCCATACGCGTCTGCAATACCTGCAAGCCTTGCAACGCCTTGCCGATTTCGTCGTTACGCGCGATCTCGATTGTATTCGAATAGTCGCCCTGCAAAATTCCGTCGAAGGTCTCGTTCATTTTCGCCATCGGGCGACGAATCGAGCGCGACAACAGCACCGCCGTGACGATAGCCGCCAGCAAGGTGCCGAGCATCGCCAGCGCCGAAATCCGTTCGGTGCGCGTCACCATCGCCTGGACGTCCTCCTGCCCCCGTTTGGCCTGTTGCCGCAACGTCAGGCGATCGTCGAGCAAGATTTTCTTATAGTCGCGCCACAGCGGCGTATCGTTCTCGTTCAGCATACGTCGCGCCGCCGCCGCATCGCCGGATTTGACGGCTTCCAAAATCTTGTCGTGCAGTTCGAACTGACGCGAACTCAGTTCGGCGATGCGCTGCAAGGATTTGCCGATGGCGGGATCGATACGCTGCACGGATTGCGCGGTCGCCAACTCCGCCTGAAAATCCTTCTTCGCCTGCTGATGATTGTCATACGCCTTGCGATTCTCCGCATCGAGCGCGATATTGCGTATCGCCTGCCCCACCTGCAAGCCCTGTGCATACATGCCGGAATAGCTGTCGAGCAGTTTCTGTTCCTGTGCGATAAAGCCGCTAAAGCGCTGTTGCGACTCGTTCATTCCCCACCATGCGCTGCCGATCGCCACCATGGCGATAGCGACAATACTGGCGATCGCCAGCCATAAGCGCGCGCCTATGCTTAAATTTTGCCCATGCAAACGAGCGCGCCAACCGCCCTCGACCGCCTGACCGAAACGTATCGCCAAGCCTCCCGCTTGCTTTTCGCGAAATCGACGGTAAACGCTTTCATGCGCGGCGATCGCGGCAGGCGACGCGCGGCGGCGCACCGACAAATACCCGGTGACCTGTCCCTGCTCGACCACGGGCGCGGCATTCGCCAACACCCAATAGTAATCGCCGTTTTTGCAGCGATTCTTCACCAAACCCACCCAAGGCCGTCCGGCCTTCAAGGTCGCCCACAGATCGGCGAACGCCTCGACCGGCATATCGGGATGACGCACGATATTGTGCGGCGCGCCGATCAACTCGGCTTCGGTAAACCCGCTGACCTCGACGAAGTCTCGGTTGACATAGGTAATCGCTCCTTGCAAATCGGTGCGGGAAACGATCAGCCGCGTTTCGTCGAGCACGACTTCCTTCTGGGTGACCGGCAAATTAGTACGCATGTATCGTTATCTGTGGTTAATCGTCCGTAAGGTAAGCGGACAAGCGACTACGCAAGCTCCGCTACCGTCCCGTCAGCGCCGACTTTTTTACTCATCAAAACTCGGCCCACTGATCTTCGTCGGCATCCAAATGCGCCGGCGGCGCGCGGCGCGCGACCGCCTTGCCCGAAGGTCTACGCACATCGGCGAGCGTGCGCAACGGAACGGCTGCAAGCGCCGGAGTAATCGCCGTGGCAACTGCGGGGATCGCCGCATGTTCCGCCAGTTTGAACATCGACACCGCCTGCTGCAAGCCGCACGCCTGCTCTTCGAGACTTTCCGCCGCCGCCGCCGCCTGCTCCACCAAGGCGGCGTTTTGTTGGGTGACCTCGTCCATCTGGCTCACCGCCTGCGTCACCTGCTCGATCCCCGAACTTTGTTCGCGACTCGCGCCGGCGATATCGGTAACGAAATTCGCCACCTGCTGGAAGCTATGCACCACTTCGTCCATGGTGCTGCCGGCCTGCTGCACCAGACGCGCGCCGCCATCGACCTTCTCGACCGATTCGGCGATCAACATCTTGATTTCCTTGGCGGCGGTCGCGCTACGCTGCGCCAGACTGCGCACTTCAGTGGCGACCACGGCGAAACCGCGTCCCTGCTCGCCCGCCCGCGCCGCCTCGACCGCGGCATTCAACGCCAGAATATTCGTTTGGAACGCAATGCTGTCGATCACGCCGATAATGTCCGAGATCTTGCGCGAGCTTTCCTGGATCGCGCCCATGGTGCTGACCACGCCCTTGACCATTTCTCCGCCACGCACCGCGATCGAATTCGAGCTTTGCGCCAAAGTCTGCGCCTGAATCGCATTCGCCGAATTCTGTTTGACGGTAGCATTCAATTCCTCCATCGAAGAGGCGGTCTGCTGCAAACTGCTGGCCTGCTCCTCGGTGCGGCTCGATAAATCGGCATTGCCGGCGGCGATTTCCTGCGAGGCGGTATTGATCGTCACCGTCGCCGCTTTGATCCTGCCGATCACTTCGCGCAGTCGGAACACCGTGGCGTTGGTGTCGTCCTTGAGTTGGCCGAATACCCCGGCATAATCTTGCTCGATTTGCTGCGTCAGGTCGCCCGCCGAGAGCGATTGCAACACGCGCGCGACATCGGCCAAGCCGGTCGCCGTCGTTTCGGCGAGCTGATTGAGACGTTCGGCCAATTCGCGGAAGAATCCCTCCTTACCATCCATGCTCAAGCGCCGCGAAAAATCGCCCTCCGCCGCGGCGGAGACCAAAGCGCCGATCTCGTTCTGCGCATTCACCTCGGCGGTGCGATCGCGCCACTCCGCCACCGAACCGACGCGCTCGCCATTCTCCATGATTACCGGGTTGGCGGTCACCGTCATATGCCTCGAACCCAACTGCAAATTAGCGGAATACGTCGACGTCAATCTCGCCAGCAAATCGGCCTGATGACGCGGATTTTTGTGAAAGCTGTCGATATTGCTGCCCATCAAACGATCCGCACTGAATCCGGGCAAGGCTTTACGAATTTCGCCTTCGGCCGCTTTGAGGATGCGCTTGACGGCTTCGTTGCAATAAATGATGGTGCGATCGGTATCGGCAATCATCACGCCGGTCGACACATGATCCAAAGCGATCTTGACACGCAGATTTTCCGCCGCCTGCCGACTCTCAGTGGCGATGCGCTGCTGCAAGATCGCCTGCATCTGCTCCAGCGCCTGCAACAACGACGACATTTCGTTATCGCCTGCGTAATCGATCTGGTTGTCGAGCCGACCTTGTGCAATCGAATCGGCGACCTCGACGGCATGCGCCAGCGGTCGAGTAACGCTACGCGCGATGCGCCAACCGCCGAACAAAGACAAGCCAGCAATCAGCGCCGTCAAACTCAACATGATTTTCTGCATGCGCTCGTAAGCCGCCGTATCGTCGAGAATATCCTGCGTCGCATCCTTGTTCAGGAAAACGCGTATCGCCTCGAGTTTTTCTGCGGATTCGCGGTACAACGGATTGATTTTCTTCAACAGGATGATATTGGACTCGTCGAACTTCCCCGCCGCCTGCGCCTCGCGCGCCGGATTCAGCCCCTCCTTGACGTAGCGATCAACCGAGTCCATAACCGACGCCGTCAGCTTTTTCTGCTCTTCGTCCATCACCTGCTTATTGATCTCGTCGATGACCGCCAGCAACTGATCGCGGTTTTTCGCCACCAGATCCATATGCATGCTCAATTCATGATCATGGGCGCTGGCGTATTTTCCGGCAGGGTCGTGCTGCAAGCCCAACAAGACCTGGGCGCGGCTATCGCCCATCAGAAACCGCGCCTGAGAAATCTTATCGAGCCCACCCAGGTTGTGATGAAAGAAATGCTCCTGCGCAATATGCCGGTCTTTGCTTTCGACCATGCCGATGAGTTCCATCAGGATCAAACCGAACACGCCGATACACGCCAAAACACCCAGGCGCGTTCCCACCCTCCAATTATTCCAATTCCACATACCCTGCCCCATTTTTGAGTCAACCCATTAGGCGTGAACCGCACTCTCGACCAAAGCCATTTCCGACGATAGCATCAAGCGCTCGATATCGACCACAATCAGCATGCGCTCGCCCAGCGTGCCCAAGCCATTGATATATTTGGCGTCGACGGTTGCGGCGAATTCGGGCGCCGGGCGAATCTGATCCTGGCGCAGCATGGTGACATCCGAGACGCTATCGACCACAATCCCGACCACGCGACTGCCGATATTCAAAATAATCACCACGGTGAACGGAGTGTAATCCGCCTTACCGACGTTGAATTTGATGCGCAGATCGACGATGGGAACGATGGTGCCGCGCAGATTGATCACGCCTTTAAGAAACGTCGGCGCATTGGCGATTGTCGTCGGCGGCTCGTAACCGCGAATTTCCTGCACCTTGAGAATATCGATCGCATATTCCTCCGGCCCCAGCGTGTAGGTCAGATATTCCTGAGAAAAGCCACCCTCGATCGCAGCGTCGTTGCTCTTTGCCGCATAATCCTTCATCATGTTCTCGCTCCTTGTTCCAATAATTTACGGATATTCGCTACATCGTTCGCCGGCTAAAAAATCCCTTTAGATTTCATCGCATTGCGCGCCATATGCACTAAAGCGACGACATCGAGGATCAAAGCGACATGGCCGTCGCCCATAATCGTCGCCCCGGCGACGCCGGCCACCTTACGATAATTGGATTCCAGGCTCTTGATGACGACTTGATGCTGACCGACCAGCGCATCGATAAACAACGCCGCCTTGACGCCATCGGCTTCGACGATCACCATAATCCCTTGATCGAGGCGGGTGATGGTGTCGGGAATTTTGAAAATCTCGTGCAAAGCGACGACCGGCAGATATTCGCCGCGCACCTGAATCAAGCGCTCCACGCCCGACACGCTCTTGATCATGCCCGGCTCGGCTTGCAAGGACTCGATCACATACCCCAAAGGAATAATATAGGTTTCCTTGCCGGCGGCGATCGACATGCCGTCAAGAATCGCCAACGTCAGCGGCAATCTAACTGTCATGCGCGTGCCGATACCCGGCATCGATTCGATTTCGACCCGTCCGCCCATTTCGCCGATATTGCGTTTGACCACATCCATGCCAACGCCACGACCGGAGACTTCGGTAATCTGGTCGGCGGTCGAAAAACCGGCTTCGAAAATCAGCATCCAGACTTCGTTGTCGGTCATCTGATCGTGCACCGCCATGCCGCGTTCCTTGGCCTTTTCGAGAATCTTCTGACGATTCAGTCCCGCGCCATCGTCGCCGACTTCGATCACGATGTTACCGCTTTGGTGATAGGCTTTGAGCGTAATCGTGCCGAGCGGCGGCTTGCCCTTGGCGGCGCGTTCGTCGGGCATTTCGATGCCGTGATCCAGACTATTGCGCACCAAATGCGTCAGCGGATCGCTGATGCGTTCGATCAGGCTCTTGTCGAGTTCGGTGCCTTCGCCGATGGTCTGCAATTCCACCTGTTTGCCGAGTTTTTGCGACAGGTCGCGCACCACGCGCGGGAAACGCGAAAACACCACGGAAATCGGCATCATACGGATCGACATCACCGATTCCTGCAAGTCGCGCGTATTGCGCTCCAATTGCGCCAAGCCGTTATGTAGACGTTCGAACTGCACCGGATCGAGCACCGACGCCGACTGCGCCAGCATCGCCTGAGTAATCACCAACTCGCCGATCTGATTGATCAATTGATCGACTTTATCGACATCGACGCGAATCGACGTTTCGCCGACCGTCGATGCTTTGGCGGCTTTGGCGGGCTTAACGTCTTTGAGAGCCTTAGCCGAGGATGGGGCTTTAGTCGCTTCCGCCGCAGAGGAATTAGCTTCCGACGACGATGTAGCGGCTTCGGGCGGCGGTAAGGGCAAATCGACAAAAAAGCCGAAACCTTCGCCTTCGCTGCCGGGTTGACGCGACGCCGCAGAAGTCGGCGCTGGAGAGACGGCTGCGGCTGCGTCTGCGGCTGCGTCTGGTGACGCCTCCTCCTCCGCTGCGGCAGGCGCCGGCAACGGCTCGAAAAAGCCATACGCTTCCTCTTGAGCCGGCGCGGGCCGAGCCGAGGGCGAATCGGGTCGAGCCGAGGGCGGCTCGGGCGTATCGAAAAATCCGTAGGCGCCATCGCTATCGTCGGCGTCGTGCAGCGAACCGCCGGCCGGCAAAATGCGTATGCTGTCGCTGCGCGCGATAAATTCCAGCATAGTGCGGACGACATCCGCATCGCCGTCCAGCCCCACCCTCAGGCGCCAGTAGGCATCGTCGGCGTCGGCGCGGCGCACCACGATCACCGACCAGCGTTGCGAAAGATCCGTCACCAGATTGTCCACGGCTTGCCCGGCGGCCTCGGCGTCCATTTCGAGGATAAAAACGATATCGCTGCCCGCCGCCGGTTCCGCCGCCGCATTGACGACGGCATCGGTCGCCGTCAATTGCGACAAGCGCTTACAAATCGCGCCGACTTGCGCCAGGTCGGCTTCGCCTTCGCCGCGATGCGCCGCCAGCAAGGCCTTGAGAATATCGCCCGCATCCAAAAAAGCGTCGATCATTTCCACGCGCAACGCCAGCTCGCCCTTGCGGATCCGGTCGAGCAGATTTTCGAGAATATGGGTGACATCGGCCAAGTCGGTAAAGCCGAACGTGCCGGCGGAACCCTTGATCGAATGCGCCGCGCGGAACACCGCATTCAACTGTTCGGAATCGGGATCGTTCACATCCAACCCGAGCAATAGCGATTCCATGCTGGCAAGGTGCTCCTGCGCTTCTTCGAAGAACACCTGATAAAACTGGCTCATGTCGATGGACACGGCGCCTCCTTGTCGTAGTCGTGGCGAGAAAAGATGCAGCGATTCAGCTTAAGGGCGATTCAGCCGATCACCTTTTTGACCACTTCGACCAGCTTTTGCGGGTCGAAAGGTTTGACCAGCCAGCCGGTGGCGCCGACCGCCCGACCTTGCTGCTTCATCGCGTCCGACGACTCGGTCGTCAACATCAGGATCGGGGTCGTCTTGTACTGCGCCATGGCGCGCAAGCTCTTGATCAAGGTCAGACCATCCATGCGCGGCATATTCTGATCGGTAATCACCAAGCTGAAGCTCTTCGTCTTGGCCTTCTCCAGCCCGTCCATGCCATCCACCGCATCGACCACCTCGTATCCCGAACTCTTCAGGGTAAAAGCCACCATTTGGCGAATGGAAGCCGAATCATCAACAGCAAGAATGGTTTTAGCCATTAAAAACTCCGATCAACAAACTCAAAAACAGTTAAAAATTAGAAAAGGTCGATGCTACCCTGATTCATCGCTTTTTGGCTGACAGGATTGTGCGCCGTCACTTCTTCCATCCCCTTGAGACGATCGGCGACGCGCGCCGTCTCTTCTCGCAAGGAACTCAATGCATCCGCGGCCGCAACATCGACCGCGTCTCTCTTCAGCCTCTCGGCCAAGGCGCCCAAATGATGCGAAACATCGTCGATCGCCTCCATCCGCCGCCCCATATGGCCCAACAACTGGTCGACCATATCCTGAAACTGCAAGGCGGTGACCGCACGCGTCACCTGCATATCCACCTCGCCCGCAATATCGCCCAGACTCGATAAGGCCTTCAAGCGCGTCGCATTCTGCGCCTCCATGGTGCGAATAATATCGTCCACATGGGTTTTGGATTCGAGCGCAAAATTCATGTCCTGCCCGGCCATGCGCTGCAACGCCACTTCGGTCTGACGCACCGAAGTCTTCATATTTTGCATCAATCCGTTGATCTGCTGACTGAATTGCGTGGTGCGTCCCGAAAGATCGCGCACTTCGTCGGCGACAACCGCAAAACCGCGCCCCGCTTCGCCGGCGCGCGCCGCCTCGATCGCCGCATTCAAGGCCAATAAATTGGTTTGCTTGGCGATCGCGCCGATTTCGGAAAGAATCGCCTGCACGCTCTGCGTGCGTTGCGCGATACTTTCGGTCAAATCGACCAACTCCATCCCCAGTTTACTGTTGCCGATCACGCTATCGACCACCTTCTGCATCACGTCGGCGGTATTCTTAACAAATAAATCGAATTGCTGCGAAGTTTCCGCGCCCTCGGCGCCGGAAGTGACCGCCACCGTCAAGTCGCGTTGTCGCGTGGTGTTGTCGTGCATGCCTTGAAAGCTCGACATCAAGGTGTCGATGGCGTCGACCAACAACTTCTGTACGCGCGCCATTTCGCCACGCATAATTTCGATTTGCCGCGAAAATTGCGACGAGCATTCCGCCAGCAAGCGATGGAATTCGGCAAGCAACTGCCGCTCCTCCTCGCGCATTTGACATTCGCACGCACTGTCGATTAGGGCCTTGCGCCCGATCAGATAAGCGATCGACTGGCCACCCACGGCGGCGAACGACAGCGCCAAGGCATCGTGCATGCCGAACTTGTCGCCCAATACGCCGTAAAAAACGGCGGTAATCGACAGCAGCCAGAGCGCGCCAAACACACAATTCTTCATCGGGACATTCATATACAAGGCATCGAAATAAAATTCAGTGGCGACCGACAGGAGCCGGAGCAGCGGCGGGCGCAGGCGCGCCGCGGGCGACCGGCGCTGCATCCATCATACTCGACACCTGCGCATTCACCGCTTGAGCATCCACGTCGCCCGCCGTTGCGACCTCGGTCATCTGACCATCCGCCATGATGGCTTCTTCGGTGCGTTTATTCATCACCACAATGCTGATGCGCCGATTGGTCGAGTCGTAGGGATCGTTCTTATTCCAAAGCACGGTATCCGCCAAGCCGACCACGCGCATGACTTTCGAATCCACCATGCCACCTGCAATCAATTCGCGCCGCGAAGCGTTGGCGCGATTGGTCGACAACTCCCAATTGCCGAAGCCTTTATCGCCACCGGCATAAGGCTGGGCATCGGTGTGTCCCGACAAACTCACACGATATTGCACATTGTTCAGCACCTTGCCGATTTCGCGCAATATCAGCCTCGTATAAGGCTTCAATTCGGAACTGGCGGAATCGAACATCGGGCGATTTTTTTCGTCGACAATCTGAATCCGCAAGCCCTCGGTGGTCAGATCGAGCAGCAACTGACTTTTGAACTGCGCCAAGGCCGGCGTGGCGTCGATCATCTGCTCCAACACCGTTTTCAGTTCGGCCAGCAGTTTCTTTTCCTGCTTTTCGAACTCGGCCTTCATCTCGGCCGTCATGTCTTTGGGGATCGTGTATTTGGTGCTCTTTTGCACTTCGCCGCGTTTGACCTGCCCATGCGAGGCCGTCAAGTCCTTGCCGCCCCCCGGAATGATCGACGTCGCATCCCCGGCCCCTGTCCCTCCGGACATCGCCACCTTCAGCGGTTGATTGAAAAAATCGGCAATCCCTTGCAGATCGCCCTGAGCGGTCGACCCCAGCAGCCACATCAACAAGAAAAAGGCCATCATCGCCGTCACGAAGTCGGCATAGGCGATCTTCCAGGCGCCGCCATGCGCCCCGGCGCCGCCTTTCTTGATTTTCTTGACGACTATCGGCTGTTGGGTATCGTCGCTCATCGATCACACAAAGATATAGCAGTTGAAAATCACTTGCCTTTGCGCCCTTTAAGATCGGCCTCAAGCTCGGTAAACGTCGGTCGGTCGCCGGCGAACAACACTTTACGCCCGAATTCGACCGCCACTTGCGGCGCATAGCCATTCATACTGGCCAGCAGCACCGATTTAACGACCTGGAAAATTTTGCCCTCTTCCTCCACTTTCTGCTCCAATTGCCCGGCGACCGGCGCGACGAAACCATACGAAACCAGAATCCCCAGAAAGGTGCCGACCAAGGCGCCGCCGATCATCTTACCGAGCACCGCCGGCGGCTGACCGACCGAACCCATGACGTTGACCACCCCCATCACCGCCACCACAATCCCGAACGCCGGCACGGCGTCCGCAACCTTGGAGACGACGTGCGCCGGCAAATGCGCTTCCTGATGGTGAGTCTCGATTTCCAGATCCATCAAATTCTCGATTTCGAACGCGTTCAGGTTGCCGCCCACCATCATGCGCAAATAATCGCAAATAAACTCGACCAAATGATGATCGCCGGCAATCGCCGGATACTTGGAAAAAATCGGACTGGCGCCGGGGTTTTCGATATCGCCTTCGACCGACATCAAGCCTTCTTTGCGCACCTTGGCCAAGATCTCGTACAACATCGCCAGCAGGTCCATATACAAGGCCTTGTTGAGATGCGAGCCTTTCAGCACTGTCGGCAAGGCCGCGAGCGTCGCCTTGATCGCCTTGGTGCCATTGCCCGCAACAAAACCGCCTATCGTCAAACCGACGATCGCCAGATATTCCATAGGCACGAACAACGCCGCCAAGCTGCCATGCACCGCATAGGTGCCGACCGAAGCCAGCAAAATAATCACATAACCGATAATCAGGAACATCTACGCTCCCAGCGTCCTAAATCAATCAATCGAAATAACTCGAAAATAAATCGCTCGACAGGCTTCGCATGCCGACAAACCGCGACGATGATATGAAACTCGGCGCTGACGGGACGGATCGGTCGCCCCGTCTTCGACAGCATTAGCGCAACATCGCGATAAATACCCCGGCAATGATAGCCGATGTAATCACCCCGCTGATATTCGCCCCTAGCGCATGCGGCAGAATAATCGCGCGCGGATTGGCGTCCGCCGCAATCTTCTGCACCACTTTCGCTGTCGTCGGCACGCAACTGACGCCGGCCACGCCGATGATCGGGTTGTACTTGCCGCCCGTTGCAAAATACAGAATATAACCGCCGGCCAGCCCCCCCAATGCCGAGATTAGCAAGGCCAACATCCCCAACAACAGCAGTTTAAGCACGGTCGGATCCAGTAAGGTATTCGCTTCGCACAGTATGCCCAAGGTCAAGCCGAGGAAAAACGTCGCCCCATACAGAAAGGTTTCGCTCAAGAGCTTGGTAAATGGCTCGATGCCGCTCTCGCGCACCGCCACCCCGAGAAACAGCGAAAAGAACAAGGGCGCCGCCACCGGGAACAATAAGCACAGCAGCGTACAGGCGACCACGGCAAACACCATCTTTTGCGAACGGCTGATTTTCGGAGCACGATCCTCGGCCATGCTGATGCCGCGCAAACGCTCCGGCACCAACCACTTGATCAAATACGGATATCCACCATACGTCAATCCCAAATAGAGATAGCCGACGACGGTGATCGGTACGAAAATATGCTTTGCGAGTATCAGCGAGGTAAATAGCACCATCGGTCCGTCGGCGCCACCGATCGTCGCCACGGCGGCGGCCTCTTTTTCGGTCATGCCCAGCCAAACGGCAAACGGAAACACGACAAACGTGCCGAGTTCGGCGCAGATGGCGATAAACATGCTTTGAAA
The DNA here is from genome assembly GCA_035283885.1 of Rhodocyclaceae bacterium. Classification (GTDB taxonomy): domain Bacteria; phylum Pseudomonadota; class Gammaproteobacteria; order Burkholderiales; family Rhodocyclaceae; genus DATETD01. The sequence goes on along the minus strand of DATETD010000466.1, from coordinate 1,940 downwards.
CGGCCGCGCCATGACATAGCCGACATCCAGCAGCACGCCGATGCCCATAAACACCAAACAGGCAATCAGACCATTGCTGAAAGCTAGGGTATACACCGGCTGCAACCAATCGATTTGCATCGTATTGATCAGATCGACCGGGTCGGACAAGAGGGGATCGACAAACAGCGTGCCGGCCTTGCGTCCGTCGAGAAACATTACTCCAGCATTGACCGACGACATCCCCAAGCCCATCGGTATCATCAGCAACGGCTCCAGCACATTGCGCGTTCCCAAATAAATCAGCAAAAAACCCAACAACATCAGGAAGATGCGCCCGAACATCACACTAGGTTCGGCGGCGACCAGCGTTGCGATCCCCTGGAACAACTCAAGAATATTTAGCGTTTCCATGAAAATAGTCTCCGCCCCGGACCGCTGGACTTAACGGCCCGAGTGCAATAGCATTAAGAAGAATCGTCGATCGATTATCGACGTCGTTCGCGTTATCGCCGATGTTCAAGCGATCGTCAGCAACGCCTGACCGCCATCCACCGCATCGCCGACCGCCACCAGAATGCGCGTCACCTGTCCGCTACGCGTCGAGACGACGGCGCTTTTCATCTTCATCGCTTCCAGCACCAACAAGCGATCTCCTTGATTCACCGTCTGACCGACTTTCACCTCGATCTGCACCACCACCCCCCCCATTTGCGCGATTTCGTCGCCGGCGCCCGCAGCGGCGGGAGTCGCTGCAACCGCAACCGGTGCGGTCGGCGCAGCCGTCTGCACGGCAGTCGGCGCAGGGTGTGCAGGGTGCGCTGCAGCGACGACATTCGCTGCGCCGGGTGTGGTGACTTCCAATACCGCGACATCGTACTCGCGACCGTTGACGGTGACCTTGAATTTTCTTGGCATAATAAGTTCCTTGGAACGATTGAATGTGAAAAATTAATGTCGGGTGCGCACAGGCGCGCTATGGGAATGCGTCGAATGCGAACTGTGCTGCGCCGCTCGCCCCTCGTTCGCCCAACCGGAACGAGCCTCGGCGATATGTAGAATTTTGTGCGGCCCCATCGCAACGAAAATCGCCGCCGACAAGGCGGCGATATCTTCTTCGGGAATGCCGAAATTTACCGGACAGATCTTGCCCTCGGGCACGTCGGACATGGCGGGGGCGGACGTAGCGCGCTCCAGTCGCGCGGTCAGCATCACCAACAACTTGATCACCACCGCCACCCCCATCGAAACCACGATGGAAATGGCGCTCACTTGAAACAATTTGTAAAGCGTCGAGTCGATCATAAGCGGTCTCCGTCTAAAGCGGCATATTGCCGTGTTTCTTCGCCGGGCGCAGTTCGCGCTTGCCCAAGGTCTTGCGCAAGGCCAAGGCCAAGGTCCAGCGCGTATCCTGGGGGGCGATCACATCGGTAATGTAAAAATTACCTGCGGATAGATAGGGCGAGGCGAATTCATGACGATACTTATCGGCCAGCTCCGCCGCGCGCGCAGGCTTATCCTCGGCCTGTTCGAGTTCTTTGCGATACAGGATTTTCACCGCCGCCTCGGCGCCCATCACGGCGATTTCCGCCGTAGGCCACGCAAACACCATATCCGCGCCAAGTTCCTGACTGCACATCGCCAGATACGAGCCGCCATATGCCTTGCGCAAAATCACCGTCAGTTTCGGCGTGGTGCACGAAGCGAACGCATGCAGCATTTTCGCGCCATGACGAATAATCCCGCTGCGCTCTTGCTCGACGCCCGGCAGGAAGCCCGGCACATCGACGAAGGTCACCAACGGCACATTGAATACGTTGCAGGTACGCACGAAGCGCGCGATTTTGTCGGCGGCGTTCAAATCGAGCGCCCCGGCCATCACCATCGGCTGATTCGCCACCACGCCGACCACCACACCGGAAATTCGCGCAAAACCGACGATGACATTGCGCGCGAAACCC
>DATETD010000465.1:0-8203 GCA_035283885.1 Rhodocyclaceae bacterium | reverse complement strand
GATTGATGGCGATGCAAGAAAATCGTCACGGCGGCAATCGTGATATGGGTCAAGCCCAGCGCAACCAAGGCGATTCCCCATCCCGGCAAATCCAGCCAGCCGCTCATGCTATCGACGGGCCAGATCGACGCTATCGTGCCTATCGCCGCCAGCAGCACGACGCCGATCAGCGCGAGAGCGATGCGTTCAGTATTTTCGGTCTGCATTTCAGCCTCGCTTTCCCGTTGCTATGAAACCGCCGATTGCGTCATGTCCGCGAGCGATATTTGCTCGAGTGCATGGCAAATAATTCGATTGATGCGTTGCCAATCGCTCTTGACCTCGCACGCCTCTTCCTTCGCGCACCCCCCGCCGTCGACGCTGCATTCGGTCAAGCCGATCGGGCCTTCCATGCAAACGACGATTTGGGCGATCGAAATCTCGCCGGCGGGGCGCGCCAGCGCATAGCCGCCTTTGGCGCCGCGCATGGAGCGCAACAAGCCGCCTCGCGCCAGTAGTTTGAGAATCTTGCTCGCCGTCGGCAAGGCCACGCCGACCCCCATCGCCAGTTCGGCCGCAGTAAAAACCCGTCCGTGTCGCCGCGCCATGTAGGCCATGATCGCCGTGCCGTAATCGGTTAATTTGCTCAGTCGCAGCATGCTGCTTCGGTCGTCGGTTGAATTAGTACCAGTATAGTACTATATTATGCGTGACAGGCGGCGCTCGTTCGCGGTGATGTTCGGCCGTGCTGCCGAGGTGTGAAGTTTTTAAAATCTAAGGAGAACTATCATGGCACTCAGAATAGGAGAAGTGGCGCCGAATTTTGTCGCCGACACCACCGAAGGAAAGATCGACTTCCATGAATGGATAGGCAATGGCTGGGCCATTCTGTTTTCGCATCCCAAGGATTTCACTCCGGTATGCACCACCGAGTTGGGTTATTTGGCCGGACTCAAGCCGGAATTCGACAAACGCAATACCAAGATCATCGGCTTGAGCATCGATCCGGTCGACGATCACCAAAAATGGGCGCTGGACATCGAGGAAACCCAGGGGCATAAGCTCAATTTTCCCCTGATCGGCGATCCCGATCTGACCGTAGCCAAGCTCTACGACATGATTCACCCCAACGCCAGCGGCGATGCGTCGGTGCGCACCGCACAGGACAACGCCACCATACGTTCGGTATTCGTGGTCGGCCCCGACAAGAAGATCAAGCTGATGCTCATCTACCCGATGACCACGGGCCGCAATTTCGACGAACTGCTGCGCGTCGTCGATTCGATGCAGCTCACCGCCAAACACCGGGTGGCGACGCCCGCCAACTGGAAGCCGGGCGAGGAGGTCATCATCGTCAATGCGATCGGCGACGACGAGGCCAAGGCGATTTATCCGCAGGGCTGGAAAGCGCCTAAGCCCTATCTGCGACTGGTGCGCCAACCCCAACCGCAGGCAAGCTACGGTTGACGTGGCTGGACCGCGAAACGTACCGACGCCATGGACATTGCGGAGGGCTTTCCCGACTTGATCGGCAATACGCCGCCGACCGGCTGGGGAAGCCGAGTTTGGCGAGGGCTTCCCAGCCCGACCGACGAATCGCGAATAATCGCAGAAGCATTGCCAGTGCATTACTTCAGCGGTGAATATCATGGATATGCGAGTGTTTCCCATCGATTTATTAAGCGCCGCCCCGCAGGCGATGTCTTCGATCGAGCGCTTGAAGATCGCCAGCGAAGGATTGTTCTTTGTTGACGATGGCGCGACGAAAAAGCCCTTTGCGCTCGCTCTGGACGACCTCACCCATGGCGATGCCGACGCCATTTCCGACCCGGCCGAAGAAATCGCCAAACACTTCGGCATCTACCAGCAGCGCGCGCGCAACGACAGCGGCCGCAAGAGCGGCGATTTCATCTTCATGGTTCGGGTCAAGCTTCCGGCCGGCGGCGAGCTTGCGCGCGGACAATGGGAAGCCCTGAACCTCGCGGCGGAACGCTACGGCAATGGAACCTTGCGCCTGACATCGCGCCAAGGCGTGCAGTTTCATTTCGTCTACGGCCGTCACCTGGCCGCACTGATTCGCCACTTGAATACGGAATACAGCGACAATGGCGTTAAGATGACCACATTGGGCGCTTGCGGCGACGTCAACCGCAATACCATGTGCAGTCCCATCGACGACCTCGATGCCGAGATGCCGCTGGATTCCAGACGTCTCGCCCGCGCTATCGCCGACGATCTGGCGCCGCGCTCTTCGGCTTATTTCCAGATTTTTCTCGCCGACGAAACAGGCCGAACGATAGCGCCGATTTCCAATGATGAACCGTTTTATGGCGCACAGTACCTGCCGCGTAAATTCAAAGTAGGAATCGCCCACCCGCACGACAACTCCGTCGATATCCTGACTCAAGACGTCGGCTTTCTGCCGAGGCCGGAAAATGCCGCTATCAACTACGATCTATACACTGGCGGCGGCTTGGGAATCACCCACAATCAGCCGCAGACCCAGCAACTTCTCGGCGCCTACCTTGGACGCATACCGGAAGAGCAGGTAGTCGCCGCAGTGCGGGCCATCGCTCTGCTGCAAAAGGAAAATGGCGAACGTAAGGACCGTCGGCAGGCGCGCTGGAAATACACTCTGCGCCGCATGGGCATAGACACGATCAAGGCCGCCCTGCGCGAGCGTTTCGCCATACCGCTCGCTGAAATCGAACCCCAGCCGCTGCCGCCGATTGCTTATTTCCACGGCTGGCACCGCGAGGCCGGAGGCGCGGACAGATATTATTTCGGCCTGCCGATCGAGAGCGGTCGGCTGCACGACACACCGCAGATCAGGATGCGTAGCGCAGTGCGCAGGATCGTCGCCGAACTGGACCTTGGACTACGCATCACGCCAAATCAGGACTTGCTGCTTTGCCATATACGGAACGATTGCCGCGTTCGTGTCGAAACACTGCTGCAAGAACATGGAGTGCCGCTTCCCAATGCGATCTCCACGGTGCGTCGTCAAGCTCTCGCTTGCCCGGCGAAGCCCACCTGCGGGCAGGCCATGACCGAGGCCGAGCGACTGTTGCCGCACTACCTTAACGCCATCGAACAGGCCGGACTGGGCGATATCGACGTCATCATCAGGATGGCCGGCTGCCCCAATTCCTGCTCGCGACCGCCCACCGCCGAAATCGGAATTTGCGGTTACGGCAAGAACGACTACGTGATTCAGGTCGGCGGCTCGCGCAATGGAACCCGCATCGGCAAGGTGCTGTATGAACGAGTGCCCGGTGAACGCATGATCGACGTGCTGCTGCGACTGCTGCAAACCATCCACAACGACAAACCACAGAACGTGACCGTCGGCGACTATCTCTATGCCACAGCGACAGAAGAGCTACGCCGTCGCATCGACCCGTAAAAACAACCAAGGAGCATTGCCATGAATACAGACGCGTTGAGTGCCGAAACCTGCAAGCCGTGTGAAGGCGGCGTCCCGCCACTCGATCGGCGGCAAGTCGAGCAACTATTGCCGCCGTTGCCTGGTTGGGAACACGTCGGCAACGAAATCGCCAAGACGTATCACTTCAAAAATTATTATGAAACCATGGCCTTCATCAACGCCACGGCCTGGATTTCGCACAGTGAAGACCATCATCCCGATCTGGAAGTCGGCTACCGGCAGTGTCGCGTGCGCTATTCGACGCACGCCATCGGCGGTTTATCCGAAAACGATTTCATTTGCGCCGCAAAGGTCGAAGCCTTGTCGGCGGCGTTCGCCCCGCGTAAGTCCTGATATTTTGATCGATGCTCGCCTAAGCGCCGCCACCGGGCTTCAAGCGCAACGGCAAGCCCGCCGCCACCAAGGTCACGCCATCGCTCACCGCCGCCACGCGCTGATTCAGCCGGCCTTGTTCGTCGGCGAACAGGCGCGAGACCGGATGCATCGGCACGACGCCCCAGCCGACTTCGTTGCTGACCAGCAGGATGCGGCCCGGCAAGTGCGGCAGCGTATCGGTCAGCGCTTGGGTTTCGCCCGCAAGCAATGCGCAATCGATCGCTGCGCCGGCTTCGGCTTGCTGGGCAGCGGCTCCGGCGAAGAACAGGTTCGACAGCCACAGCGTCAGGCAATCGACCAACACGCAGACATCGGGCGCGGCCTGGGCGCGTAGCGTCTCGGCCAGATGCAGCGGCGATTCTATGCTGGTCCAGTGCGCCGGGCGGCGCGCGCGATGGTGGGCGATGCGGCGTTCCATTTCGGCGTCGTGGGATTGCGCGGTGGCGATATAGCGCACCGCGAGGCCCGAATCGCGCGCCTGTCGTTCCGCATAACTGCTTTTACCCGAGCGGGCGCCGCCGATAACCAGTTCTATCATGCGGCGAGCTTATCGCATGCTCACGATATCAGTCCGAGCGCCAAACCGGCGCCCGCGAGGGTAAGGCCGACGCCGGCGGCGCGTTGCCACCGCAGGCTGCGCGATGCGAGCGAGCAGCCGGCGGCGATACCCAGACTATGCAGCAGCGCCGTCGCCGCCACCATGCCGGCCAAGGCGCTTGCAGCGCTGAGTTCCTGTCCATGGGCCGTACCGTGAAACAGCGCAAACACCGCCACCAACGTTGCGGCGGCAAACTCGGGCAAACGGCGGCGCGTCATCGTCAATAGACCCAGCACCAGCACCGAAGCGACGACGATAGGCTCGACCGCAGGCAAGGCAAGCCCGCCTTGCGCGAGCAGAGCGCCGACCAGCAAGGTCGCGGCGAAGCTCAGCGGCGCCAGCCAAACGCGCCGCGCCGTCGTCGCGCTCCATAATCCGACGGCAAACATTGCAAGCATATGATCGAGTCCCGTCAGCGGATGGACGAAGCCGGCCACGAAACCGGCTTCCGTATGTCCGGAATGGGCGTATGCCGGCAGCGCGGCGAGCAAGAGCAGCAGTGCAGTGAAATTGCGCATGGTTCCTCCTTGGAAAAAATCGGATTATGCGCGGAAACGGAATTCGATAGCGAAATCCTCGCCCAGCCAATGCTGCGACAATGTTGAAAATCGGCGCTGGCGGGACGGATACGCACCGGGGGCGACGAATATTTGCAGCTTGACAATTCCACCCAGACAGTTGAGAATCATTCTCATTAAAACAGTGAGCCTATCGTCTATGCCGGATCCCTTCGATTTCGTGACGCCGTATGCGCCGCATATCCGCATCGCCCATCAAATTCCCGGTCGCGTGCGCTTCAAGTTCGACGCCATCGTCCTCGACGACCCGCAACTCAAGCGGCTCGATCCGGCAAGCGTGCAAAACGCGCTCGCGGGCCTTCATGGCGTGAAGTCGATTCATCTCAATCCCCTCGCGCGTTCTTGCGTGGTCGAGTATGATTCCGACGTTATTCCCGACTCGGCCTGGAGCGATGCGCTCGCGGGTCGCCGAACGACCTCCGCCGAAATCCTGTCGAACATCGCCGCCGAAAAATATCGCCAGATCGCCCATGCCCAATTACGATGAATCCATTTTGCGTGCGCGCCGCATCGTCGGCGCGGCCCCGTTCCCTGCGCTGCATCAAGCGCTACGCATCGCGCTCTACGACGAATACGCGGCGCGCGCCTTCTACGCTAAGGTCATCGAAGCGTTCGGCGCGCAAGCGCCTTTCGCTCGTATCGTCGCCGCCGAATCGCAGCATATCGCGGCGCTTGCCGCCTTATGCGAGCGCTACGGCGTGCCGCGCCCGCTCGATCCTTTTCCGACCGAAACGACCGTAGCGCCATCGTGGCGCATCAATTGCGAACGCGCCGTCGCAGGGGAACTGGCCACTATCGAGTTGTATGAAAGTTTGCTGCCTGCCGTTACGGCGTCCGATGTGCGTAAAACGTTTTTACGCTGGCAATCCGCTGCGTTACAGCGCCACCTCCCGGCCTTTCAGCACGCCGCGAGCCTTGCCGCCGCGCGCGAAAATTACCACGCCGCCCGTGGCGTCGCGCCAAGCGAAGCGTATGCACGCCATGGCCCGGTATCCGATTTCGTCGAACGCACCTTGGCGCTGTTGGGACGGCAGCATGGCGCCTTCGGTTTTGTCGGCCCCGTGCTCAAAGCCGCGCATCCTGCATTACTCGCCGGCATTGCCGGCGGCAGCGCCGCCGTCGTGCTGGCGCGCAAAAAACTTTCGTCCCACTCATAAAGGAGTTGTCCCTATGTTGCCCTTACTCCCGTTCGCCGCCGGCTTGCTGGCCGGCGCCGCCGCCGTAAAACTCTTGCGCAGCGACAAAGCCCGCGCCGGTTTGGGCAAGGCCCAAGAAAGCTTGCGCGAAGCCACCGTCTCCGGTCTCTCGGCGATCGAACATTCGTCGGCGACGATGAAACAGGCGCTAGTCGCGAAGACGCCGCACGCAGCAAGCACTGAAACCGACGCCACTGCGGCGTCCGCTCGAACTCCGGAGGCGACATCGTGAAATCGCGCCACCCCGTCGTCCGTCCATTGCCGCCTGCGTCCGAGTTGCAGAATAATTTCATCCGCGGCTTCGTTTCGGCAGGCCTGCTTGCCGGCCTACAGAACAGCGGCAACATTGCCTGCGACCGTCGCCGCGGCAAGCGCGCGCTGCGCTTGGCATTGCAAGGCGGCGCAGCGCTGGCGACCGGCGCCGCCGCCGCCGATGCACTGCAACGCGGCTCGCCCGGCGTCGCGCTCGCCGCCCTTGCCGTCGGCGCGACCGGCATCGTACTGATAGAACGCGTATTGACCGATTCAATCTCGACCACCAAGGAGAAGCACAATGGGTAAGAAAAAGCACGGCAAGTCATCCAAGTCCGCAATGAACGACCATTATGCTTACGGCGACGGATGGGGCGCGACCTACGGACGCCACGCCGGCGACGATAAATCGCATAGCGGCGCACCGCTGGACGGCGGTCTGCTGCACAGTTTGCAAGGTTTGATGGGATCGTCGCGGCGCACCGAGCAGTTTTTGCTTGGCGCGCTGATCGGCGCTGCCGCCACCTATGTGCTCACCGACGAAAAGCTGCGCGGCAAGCTGATCAAAGCGGGCGTCGGCCTGTATTCGACCGTTGCCGGCGGCTTCGAAGAGATGAAGGAACAAGTTGCCGATATCCAGGCGGAGATTCAATCCGATCGCCACAACCCTCGCTAAGCCCTACGCTATGCATCGTTCCGTGCGTCTGTTTACTCAGCTTGAGCCGGTTCATTGCCTGCCGGGACGAGTTCGCTTCCGCTTTCGCCGCGAGGCGGACTCGCCTTTCGACGGCAAAATCGCCGCCCGATCTATCCAAAATATTCCGGGTGTAGTCGATCTGCGCATCAATTCGCCGGCGCGCTCGCTGGCGGTGGTTTTCGACCGGACGCTGACGGATATCGGGCGCTTACGCGCCGCCATCCTCGATCTGGAGCCGTCGGCAACGGCGGCGCGCAGCGCACCATCCCCGGCGCGCGACGATCTGGCGGACGTGGCGATTAGCGGCGCCTTGCTCTTGGCTTCGAACCGCTTACCGCAATCGCTCCGCTTGCCGGCGACGGCAGTCGTCGCCGCTCCGCTTTTTGGTCATGCGTTGAACGATTTTTTCAACTTAGGCGTCACCTCGCATGTGCTTGAAGCCGTGGCGGTGGCGATTTCGGCCGCGCGGCGCGACTTCGTCGCCGCCAACGCCACGACCTTTATGCTGGCCTTGGGCGAATACCTCGAACACTCGATCGCCCGACGCTCCGACGATCTGCTGAAAGGCTTGCTGCATCCGAATACCGACTCGATCTGGGTCGAACGCGAAGGCCGCGAATTTCAAATCGCTGCGACCGACGTCGCGGTCGGCGACACGGTGGTGGTCGGCGCCGGCAGCACTATTCCGGTCGACGGCGCGATTCTGAGCGGCGAAGCGCTGGTCAACGAGGCGGCGATGACCGGCGAGAGTCTTTCGGTGGCGCGCTCGCGCGGCGACACCGCGCTTTCCGGCACGGTGGTCGAAGAAGGACGGCTGCGTATCTATGCCGAACACGTCGGTCGGCACACCGCCGCCGCGCGCATCGCCGACTATGTCGAACAGTCCCTGGCGTCCAAAAGCCAGGCGCAACTTGGCGCCTCGCGTCTGGCCGACCGCCTGGTGCCGTTGGTGCTGGGCTTGGCCGGCGCGGCGTATCTGGCGTCGGGCGAATGGCAGCGCGCCGCCGCGGTGCTGCAAGCGGATTTTTCCTGTGCGCTCAAGCTGGCGACGCCGGTCGCGTTCAAAGCCGCGATTCATCG
>DATETD010000464.1:0-11831 GCA_035283885.1 Rhodocyclaceae bacterium | reverse complement strand
GGCGCTATGTTGGATGGGTTGCGCGAGAACGATTGGTTGCCGCGCGGATTGCGCCGCGAAATGCGCCGAGTCGAGTCGACCATTACGCAACTCGAACACAAGCACGGACGCCCCCCTTCCGAATTGGAGTTGGCGGCGGCGCTCGATATGTCTGTGGCCGACTATCAGAAATTGCTGCTCGAAGCGCGCGGGCATCAACTGGTGTACCTCGAAGACATCGTCGATGGCGAAGGCGACGAGTATCTGGACCGCCATGTGGCCGCCGGCGGACTCGATCCGTCGATGATTTTGGAAGAGAATGGTGTGCGGCGCGTGCTGGTCGGGGCGATCGAAGCCTTGCCCGAGCGCGAAAAGCTCATGATGGCTTTGTATTACGAGCAAGACCTGAATCTGCGCGAGATCGGCGAGGTTCTGGGCGTGACCGAATCGCGAGTGTGTCAGTTACATACCCAGGCGATCGCTCGGCTGCGCTCGGCGGTCGTCGGCGAAAACAAACCGGTCGATAAGAAGCGGCGCGCGCGCAAAGCGGCGTAGCCCAAGGCCAAGGTCGAGGAATAGTCATAGTGGATAGGATCAGCGTACTGGGGTTGGCGGTGGGCTTGTCCGCCATCGTCGTCGGGCAAGTGCTCGAAGGCGGCCACTTAAGCTCCCTGTTTCAACCGACGGCTTTTTTTATCGTCGTAGGCGGCACCTTGGGGGCGGTAATGTTGCAAAGCCCGGCGTCGGTGTTTAAATCGGGTATGCGGATGGCGAAATGGGTGTTTTATCCTCCTGTTATTTCTGCGCCCAAATTGATTGGCGATATCAGTCGCTGGAGTCATATGGCGCGCAAGGAGGGGCTGTTGGCGGTCGAGGCGCTGATTGCCGGGCAAGCCGATCCTTTTGCGCGCAAGGGTTTGCAATTACTGGTGGATGGAATCGAGCCGGCGCGTTTGCGCGAAGTGCTGGAAGTCGAAATCGACGCCTTCGAAGCCAATTTGAAGCAGGCAGCCAGGGTCTGGGAATCGGCGGGAGGCTATTCGCCGACCATCGGTATTATCGGCGCGGTGATGGGGCTGATTCATGTGATGGAAAACCTGACCGACCCGGCTAAGCTGGGTGGGGGAATCGCGGTGGCTTTCGTCGCGACGATTTATGGCGTAGGCGCCGCCAATCTGATTTTTCTACCGATCGCTAAAAAATTGATGGCGATCATTGCGCGCCTAGTAACCGTGCGTGAAATGATGGTCGATGGCTTTGTGGGGATCGCCAACGGCGAAAATCCACGGATTATCGAAAATCGTCTGCAAGGTTATTTGCTGCAATGAGTCGCGCGACGCGTCGTCGCGGTTCTGGCGAAGAGGTGCACGAGAATCACGAACGCTGGTTGGTGTCATATGCCGACTTTATCACGTTGTTGTTTGCGTTTTTTGTGGTGATGTATGCGCTTTCGTCGATCAACGAAGGCAAGTATCGCGTGATGTCGAATTCGATCTCGCAGGCGTTCGGCAGCGTGCCTGTCGCTGCCGCTCCGACGCCGATTACACCAAATCTTAATGTCATTCAATTTCCCGATCGGAGTTGTAGAGATTTCAAGACGATAGATCAGCCGAAAAGAAACAGCCTTAAAAAATTGGCCAGCGAGTTGAATCGAGCGCTGGCGCCCTTGGTGCAAGAAGGCCGCATTAAGGTGTCCGAGGGCGAGTTCGGGATTACCGTGGATATCAACGCCAGTCTGCTGTTTGCGCCAGGCGATGCGCGCTTGGATTTAGGTGCGGTGCGCACCTTGGCGGCGATGGGCGATATCCTGAAGACGACGGAATTTCCGATTACGGTCGAAGGGCATACGGACAATACGCCGATCGGTACGCCGCAGTTCCCATCGAATTGGGAGCTCTCCGGCATGCGTGCGTCGAGCGTGGTGCGCTTGTTTATCGAGACCGGGGTGAATCCTCGCAGCCTGACGGCGATCGGCTATGGCGAATATAGGCCGGTGGCCGATAACGCCACGGTCGAAGGAAAGCAGCGCAATCGTCGGGTGGCGGTGTTGATCGAATCGCGCGTTGCCGACAATCCGGTGGATGTGACTATACCCACACAGTAGTCATTAGTCAGGCCATGCCGATCGAGCGTTTGCTGGCGCGGCTGAATTGCTGCCCGTTCGCGCCGTAAATGGAATCGCCGCTGCCGGCGAGCAGTACGCTAAGGGCGTCTTGGTTTTGTTTGAGCAAAAGACCGATCAAGCGACCATTGGCATCGTTGGTGCTGCGGGCGCGTTCGGCTAAACGAAGAATTTCGTCCCAGCGCGAGTTGGCTTCTTCGGGCTTGTCGCCGGCGGCGAGCCACGCGCGCATGCCTTCGCGATCGCCGGAAAAACCGCAGCCTGCGAGCGTGGCCTCGCGCTGCTTTTCCAGTTGATTGAGTTTTGCCGCGAGCGCCGCTTTGTCGGCCGCAACGATGGGCAGTCGGTCGGCTTTTCTTCCGGTGAGCACCTTTTGTTCCTCGATCAACAAGGCGCAAAAGCGTTGCAATTCGGCAAGTTCGTTGTCGAGGATTTCTATCAATTCCGACACGGCGTGAGGTGCTGCAATTCGATAGTACGGTTGGGAACGTGGTTAGACGGCCTTGCGGCTTTTTTATGCGACCTTGCGGCTAGCCTATGCGACCTTACGGCTTTAGTCTATGCGGCCTTACGGCGCTAGTCTATGCGGCCTTACGGCCTTGGGCCAACATGTCGCGCACGCTGCCGATCAAGCCATCGGCAATTTTCTCGGGGTTGATCTGAAATTTGCCTTCTGCGATGGCCTTGCGAATCTCGGCGACTTTCTGCGAATTGAAGGAGGGCTCGGACTGGGCGGCTTGTTGCAAGCTGGCGGTGGCGCTGGTGTTGACGACGGCACTCGGCTGGGTGGCTTTGCTGGTTGGCTCGGCTTGGGCTTGATAAACGTTTGCCGCACTATTTGCGGCGCCATTCGCCGTGCGCGAAGGAACTGTAGTCTTTACCGACGCTAGGGGACTGGGAGAGTTTTCGATCTTCATGGCTGACTTCTTTCTTCGAATTCCTGCGTTTGATTCTGTTAACGGCCACCCCGACAATAACTTGAACCTGTTGCTCGAACCTACTTTAGCGTATTCGGGTTTAACGACAGGTAATATCCGATTGTCAAAACCTGATTTCCACCGTGCCGTCGCTTTGCACAATCCCACTCAGAACTGAGCCGGAGTTTAGTCGGACTTGAGTCACTTGTCCAATAGTCGCGTTGCTTAATGCGCGCCCTTCGTTGCTGACGCGGAAACCCGCGCCCAATGTAATGATCTTGACGGTTTGACCTTGCTGTATCACGGTTGCTTGCTTTATCAAGTCGGCGCGTAGCGGGCGTCCGGCGGGTAGCGAGGCGTTAGCGATGCGACCGACCGCTTGATTCATGTCCATCAGAATGTTTTGCGGCAAATCGGCAAGATCGCCGTTTTGTAGGCCGACATCCGTTTCCGATATTTTTTGTCCGGCGACGATAGGGTGTAAGGTGACGAGGTAGTCCGCCACGACGCGAACTTTCACCTGAGCCCAGAGGCTCCAAGCGCCGCCGCGGCAGCGCACCTGAAGCTGGATGGCGCCCCAAGGACGAGGCGCGCCGCCCTGCGAGATATCGTATCCCGAGCAGGTTTCGCTCAAGTGCGCACTGTCGACGGCACCGATCGTGTAGCTGACTTTTCCTGGTAAGCCTTTGATTTGCTGCGCCATATAGTCGTCGATGGCGCGACGTACGGCGCTGTTGTCGGCGGCCTGCGGCGCATTGCTCGCAAACAGCAGCAGCGAGCCTACGATATGCGCTACGACGTACAGGAAAGTCGACCAAGGTTTCATGGCGGCATTTGAACATGGCGACAAGATTTGCGATACCGCTGACAGCATGGCGTTTCGCCTTCAATTCCATCCATGCGAGCAGATGAAGTTGGCTAAAAATGGCTGCATCGAACCTGTTGCCATCAAGCGCGCCGTGGCGGTTGGCGAGGGGATTCGCATCGATTTTCGACGGCATTTTTTGCCGTCGAGCGGCACAGCGTTGCCGCTAGGCCGAGCTTATGCGGCGGAAACGAATCGTGCGCCCCTTGTTTCGACCATGGCACGGTTGATGCGTAGGTATGCCCGTTCAACTTACTTTGGTTTCATGCGACCGCCGTGATAGATCGAATCGAAGACATGCTGCGTTTTCAACGAACCGCACTCAACCTGAGGGGGGTGAGGCAAGAGCTGCTGGCTTCCAATATCGCCAACGCCGATACGCCGCATTTCAAGGCGCGCGATATCGAGTTTACCGAGGCTTTGGCCGGCGCTTTGCACGGTCGCAATAGTTCATATTCGGCGGAGATTTTGCCGTTGCAATTGACGAATGCGCGTCATTTGCAGGGAATCAAAAGCGATGGCGGCGCTTACGATATCAAATACCGCACCGAATTTCAGCCGAATGCCGACGACAATACGGTGAATATGGATATCGAGCGTAGCGCATTCGCCGAGAACGCCGTCAAGATGGAGGCGGCCATTACGTTTATTCGCGGCCAGTTAAGCACTTTGCAATCGGCCATGCAGTCGGGCCAATGAGCGGGCCAATGAGCGGGTCAATAAGCGGGTCAATGAGCGGGTCAATGAGCGGGTCAATGAGCGGAGATAATTCATGAGCATGTTCGGCATTTTTTCCATCGCCGGCTCGGCGCTGACGGCGCAGTCGGCGCGACTCAATGCCGTCGCCAGCAATCTGGCGAATGCGGACAGCGTCACCACCGCCGAAGGCACGCCGTATCGCGCCAAGCAAGTGGTGTTCAAGGCGACGCCGGTCGAAGGCGGCGGCATCGGCGTGCGCGTCAATCAGGTGGTGGAAAGCGCCGCGCCGTTTCGCATGACTTATGACCCGACCAACCCGGCGGCGAACGAAAAGGGCTACGTCGCCATGCCGAATGTGAATGTGGTCGATGAGATGGTGAATATGATTTCCGCCTCGCGTTCGTATCAGAACAACGTCGAAGTGATGAATACCGCCAAGTCTTTGATGCAGAAGACCTTGGCGATCGGGCAATAGTCTAGTTAAGGAGTAAGGACATGGCGGTATCTTCCACAGGCGCCGGCGCCGCTGGCGTGACCCCCCAGTATTTGCTGGATGAGGTCAACCCGGCCAAGAAAACGACCAGCAGCACGGCGACCGACGCTCAGAGCCGTTTTCTCACGCTATTGACGGCGCAATTGAAGAATCAAGATCCGCTCAATCCGCTGGATAACGCGCAAATGACGTCGCAATTGGCGCAGATCAATACGGTCGATGGCATCGAGAAGCTGAATGCGACCTTGCAAAAAATGATGGCCAACAGCAACGACGCCACGGCGATGCAGGCCTCGGCTTTGCTCGGGCGTCAGGTGATGGTGGCGGGCAATACGATCGATTTATACGATATCGACGCCACGGAAGGGGTCGATTTACAAGCGATGGCGGGCGTCGAATTGAAGTCCAGAGCCGATCGGGTTACGGTGAATATCGTCGATAAAAGCGGTTCGACCGTCAGAACCATGGAACTCGACCGCAAGGATAGGGAAGCCGGGCTGCACAATTTCGCTTGGGATGGCAAAAACAATTTGGGCGAGGCGGTGGCGCCGGGCGAATACAAATTCGCCATCAAGGCCACGGTCGGCGAGGAGGATGTCAAAGCGACATCGCTAGCCTTGGCCGGTGTCGCCAGCGTCAATCGCAGCAGTCAGGGAGTCACATTGGATCTCGGTAAGGCGGGATTGGTGACGATGAACGATATCAAACAAATCTACTAATAAAGGAGAAAATCATGGGTTTCCAACAAGGTTTGAGTGGTCTTAACTCATCGTCCAGAGCCTTGGACGTTATCGGCAACAATATTTCCAATTCGTCGACCGTCGGTTTCAAGTCCGGTTCGGCGAAATATGCCGACGTCTACGCGGCGTCTTTGAATGGCGCCGGTACCGGCATTGTCGGCTTGGGCGCCAAAGTCGGCGCGATCGCGCAGGAATTCAATCAAGGCGGGATTACGGTCACCAATAATCCTTTGGATACGGCGATCAACGGCGGCGGATTTTTTCAGATCGACGACGGCTCGGGCGGCACGGTATTCAGCCGCAACGG
This sequence comes from Rhodocyclaceae bacterium, assembly GCA_035283885.1. GTDB lineage: Bacteria > Pseudomonadota > Gammaproteobacteria > Burkholderiales > Rhodocyclaceae > DATETD01. Next base: position 5,709 of record DATETD010000464.1, on the reverse strand, counting down.
TCAGTTTCAACTCGATAAGAACGGCTACATCGTCAATGCGAACGGTCGTGCGCTGAAAGGGATTCTTGCTCAACCTAATGGAATTATTTCGCCGGGCGCCGCTCCGGTGAATCTGCGGCTGTACGACCCGACCAAGAAATTGAGCGGCGATCCCTTGCAAACCGGTCAAGGCGGCATCGCCACGGCGCCCGGAGTGCAGATGAACGTCAATCTCGATTCGCGCGAAGCGACTCCGCCGCTCGAAGCGGGAGTGTTCAACTACAAGATGGACAATACCTACAATAAATCCACCGCCGCCACCATCTACGATAGTCTCGGCAATGCGCATACTTACACCATGTATTTCCGTAAAATGACGCAGGCCGAGCGAGAAGCGGTCGGCGATGTGCCGGCGAACTCCTGGCAGGTGTATGGAACCGTTTCGAATCCGGAGGGGGCCAGTACGGCCATGACCGATTTATCGGCGGCGGGCACCGTGTCCTTAGGAATAATGTCGTATGACACCTCCGGCCAGCTATCGCAGTTGATCGATAACCGTCCTTCGATTGGGGACGATGGGGTCGCGGTGCTCGGCACGCCACGGACGATTCAACTGGATACGACGGTCGGTTCGGCGACTTACGGTTTTCCTGTCGATTTGGAAACGGGTACGGTCGAGCCTTTCCGCTTCACCCAGACGCTATCGGACTTATCGTTAGGATATCCCGGCGCTGTAGGGACGCCGGAAAATCTTAATGTCAGCCCGCAAATTCCGGCTTCGCCGAATATGACTTTCCGGCTCGATTTTTCCGGGTCGACCCAGTTCGGCTCCAATTTCGCCGTCAATGCCGTCAATCAGGACGGCTATGCCTCGGGCACCTTGTCCGGATTCAATATCGACGACGACGGCATCGTTACGGGGCGTTATTCCAACGGTAAATCCAAGGTGATCGGGCAGATTATCCTGGCGAGTTTTCTCAACCCCGAAGGCTTGCAGTCCTTGGGCGACAATCTTTGGTCGAAAACCATCACCAGCGGCACGCCGGTGTTCGGCGCACCGGGATCGTCGGGTCGCTATGGCGCGGTGCAGTCCGCCGCCTTGGAAGACTCCAACGTCGATATGACCGGGGCGCTGGTGACGATGATTACCCAGCAGCGCGCCTATCAGGCCAGTGCGCAAACCATCAAGACCCAGGACAGTATTTTGCAAACTCTGGTCAACCTGCGCTAATAGTGGAAAGTCGGCGCTGACGAGACGGCTCGGGAGAGAACATCATGGATCGTCTGATCTACACCGCGATGACCGGCGCCAGCCAGACCCTGAGCCGTCAAGCTTCGGTGGCGAACAATCTGGCCAACGTCAGTTCGGCCGGTTATCGTGCCGAAGAGCATCGTTTGCGCGCGGTGCAATTGAATTCCCATTCGACGCCGCAAGGCTTGCCGACGCGCGCGTTTGTGGTCGACGCCAGCACCCATACCGAATTCGCCCAAGGGCCATTGATGCACACCGGTCGTCCTCTGGATATGGCGGTGCAGGGAAAAGGCTGGATTGCCGTGCAGGCCGCCGACGGCACGGAGGCGTATACGCGCAACGGCAGTTTCGAGCTGAGCGTCAATGGCGTATTGCAGACCAGCAACGGCTTGCCGGTGCAAGGCGATGGCGGAAGCATCACCATTCCGCCGGATGTCAAGGTTTCGCTGGGGGCGGACGGTACGTTTTCGGTGCTGCCGGAAACCGGCGCGCAAAACACCTCGAACACCATCGGTCGGGTCAAGCTGGTCAATCCTCCCGAAGCCGATCTGGTGCGCGGCGAAGACGGACTATTTCGCTTGAAAAGCGGCGCGCCGGCGCCGGCGGACGAGCGCGTCAAAGTGGCGGGTGGTTATGTCGAAGGCAGCAACGTCAATCCGGCCGAACAGATGGTGGCGATGATTTCGCTGGCGCGACAGTTCGAAATGCAGATGAAATTATTATCCTCCGCCGACGCCAACGACAAGGCGGCAACGCAAATTATGGCGCCGCGTTGAGGCGTTTTATATGGAACGAAAAATGCTTGATTTGATGGGCAGTTAATCGATAAGGTCGAAATAAGGTCGAACAAGGAGTCGGATCATGGCATTTTCATTGAGTTTAAGCGGTTTGAACGGTGCGGCCAAGGCGATCGATGTCATCGACAACAATATCGCCAATACCGGCACGATCGGTTTCAAGGCGTCGATCGCCCATTTCCAAAATCTGTACGCGGATGCGGCGGCGCGCACCTCCGGCGGCAACGGCATCGGCGACGGCGGCAACGTCGGACGCTTGTTGCAGAATTTTACCCAGGGGGGACTGACGCTGACCGATAGCTCGTTGGATGCGGCGGTGGTCGGCAAAGGCTTGTTTCGCTTACGCGACAGCCTCGATGGCGAGATTACCTATACGCGCGACGGTCAGTTTATGGTCTTGGGCGGCGACGTCAATATCGGCGGTCATACCTTGACCGCGGCGCAACGCGCCAACGGCGAGATGATGCTGGTGAATACCGAAGGCAAAAGCGTATCCGGATTCCTACCCGATGCCGACGGCGTTGTTGCGATGACGGGTGCGCCGCAGGATATTGTTTTTAAAACCGGCATGGCGCCCTCGGCGACGAGTCGAGTCGCCATCAACGCGAATCTCAATTCGGGCGCCGTGCCGCCGACCGGGGCGTTCGATCCGGACAACCCCAGCACCTTCAATAACGCCTCCTTGAGCACGGTGTATGACGCGAACGGCGATACCCACGAATTGAGAATCTATTATGTCAAACAGTCGTCCGCCAACGAGTGGCGGCTGTATAGCACGCTCGATAAGCAAACCCCGGCGACGATGGGCGATCTGTCGTTCGACGTCAAAGGCGAAATGACGTCGTCGCCGCTATTCAAACAAAGCTATACGCAGAACGGCAAAGAGATACTTCCCGCCTTGCAACTCGATTTTTCCGGCACGACGCAGTACGCCTACCCCTTCGGCACGATCACCAACGAGCAGAATGGGTATGGTCAAGGCGAAGTCCTGAGCGCGAATATGGTGAGTTACGGCGAAAACGGGGAAGTGAATGTTCATTACAGCAACGGCCAGTCGACCGTGGTCGCGCGTTTGGCCTTGGCGACATTCAAAAATCTCGACGGCTTGGTCAATGTCGGCGGCGATCAATGGCAAATGACCGTGGCCTCCGGCCCCGAGCTGCTCGACACCGGTACGACGCCCTTGGGTTTAGGCAAGGTGCAAGGCGGCGCCACCGAAGATGCGAATGTCGATCTGGGCAACGAACTCGTCGCCTTGATCGTCCAGCAACGCAATTACCAGGCGAACGCCCAAGCCTTGAAGATTCTCGATCAAGCCCAGCAGTCCTTGATCGGCATCCGCTGATGATTAGGAGAACATCATGATACGCTCACTGTGGATTGCCAAGACCGGCCTGGATGCGCAGCAAACGCATATGGACGTGGTGAGTAACAATCTGGCCAACGTCAGCACCAACGGCTTTAAGCGCACGCGCGCGGTGTTCGAAGACTTGATCTATCAGACGCTACGCCAACCCGGCGCGGCTTCGTCGCAGACCACCGCCATTCCCTCGGGGCTGATGATAGGCACGGGGGTGCGCGCGATTTCCACTGAGCATATTTTCGTCCAGGGGAATATGCAGCGCACCGAGAACCCGCTCGATATGGCGATCAGCGGCAACGGCTTTTTTCAGATACAGATGCCCGATGGTTCGTTGGCGTATTCGCGCGACGGGGCGTTCCAGAAAGATAACACCGGACAGGTCGTCAATTCGAGCGGTTACCCGCTGTCGCCGGCGATTATCATTCCTGCCAATGCGCTCAGCGTGTCGGTGAGCCGCGACGGCATCGTGTCCTACACCCAGCAAGGGGTGCAGGCGGCGACCCAGATCGGCGCGATTCAGTTGGCGACCTTCGTCAATAACGGCGGACTGCAAAGCGTCGGCGAGAACCTGTTTATCGAAACCGGCTCCTCGGGCGCGCCGACGCCGAATACGCCGGGGCAGAATGGGGCAGGGGTGTTGAATCAAGGCTATGTCGAAACCTCCAACGTCAATGTGGCCGAAGAGTTGGTGAATATGATCGTGGCGCAGCGCGCATACGAAATGAATTCCAAGGCGATTACCACGTCCGATCAGATGCTTGGACGTCTGACGCAAATTTAAGGGAGGATGCAATGAGAGCGGCCAGCGTATTCGTCGGAGTTGCCCTGAGTCTCGTCGTCGGCCTTTCGGGCTGCGTTACCAATCCGCCCGCGACGGCGGTGCATCAACCGATGTCGGTTCGTCCCGAGGCGCGCAGCTATACGCCGCCGACCAACGGCGCGATCTTCAATATCGCCTCGGCGCGCCCCTTGTTCGAAGACCGGCGCGCGCGTTTCGTCGGCGACATTATTACGATCAATATCGCCGAAAAAGTGCAGGCGTCGAAATCGTCGGAAAATAAGACGACGCGCAGTCACAGCGTCGATGTCAGCGTGCCTTCGATCGTCGGTTTGCCGTTCAAGAGCGCACAGGGCACGGCCTTGCAGGCCAGCGATTCGAATAATTTCAACGGCAAAGGTTCGAACACTTCGTCCAACGATTTCACCGGCACGTTGACCGTGACCGTGATCGAGGTTTATCCCAACGGTAATCTGCTGGTTTCGGGCGAAAAGCAGATCGGTTTGAAGGAAGGCGAGGAATTCATTCGTTTTTCCGGCGTCGTCAATCCCAATTCGATTACTGCGGCGAATACTGTGGCGTCGACGCAGGTCGCCGACGCGCGGATCGAATACAAGGCCAACGGGTTTATCGATTCGGCTCAGGTGATGGGCTGGCTCGGGCGGTTTTTTCTGAGCTTTATGCCATTCTAGGGGGAGTGCAATGTCGCGGATCGAAAAAGGCTTGTTGTTGTTTCTGTGGCTCTTGGCCGGGTTATTGATCATGGATACGGCGCGCGCCGAGCGGATCAAGGACTTGGCATCGGTGGCCGGCGTGCGCAGCAACCAGTTGGTGGGGTATGGCTTGGTCGTCGGTTTGGACGGCAGCGGCGATCAAACCACTCAGACGCCTTTTACGGTGCAGAGCATGATCAGCATGTTGTCGTCGATGGGGGTCAATTTACCTCCAGGTCAATCGTTGCAGGTGAAGAATGTGGCGGCCGTCATGGTCACGGCCAGTTTGCCGCCGTTTGCGCGCTCCGGGCAGCCGATCGATGTGACGGTTTCATCGATGGGCAATGCGAAGAGCCTGAAAGGCGGCACCTTGATACTGACGCCGCTTAAAGGCGCGGACGGTCAAATCTACGCGATGGCCCAAGGGAATGTGATGGTCGTCGGCGCGGGAGCGGCGGGACCGGCGGGGGCGGCGGGCGGCGGCGCGACCGTGACGGTCAATCATTTGTCGGTAGGCCGAATCGCCGGCGGGGCGACGGTCGAGCGCGAAGTGCCGATGCCTTTGGGGCAAGGCGACTTCGTTTTTCTCGATTTGCATACGACCGACTTCGGCACGGCGCAGTCGATGGTGGATGCGATCAATAAGCTCGTGCCGGGCGCCGCGCGTGCGAACGATGCGCGTCAGATTCAAGTGAAAGCGCCGACGAATATGGACGAGCGCGTGGCGTTTCTCGGCAAAGTAGAAAATATTCAAGTCACGCCGTCGCGCACCGCGGCTAAGGTGATCGTCAATAGCCGTACCGGCTCGGTAGTCATGAACCAAATGG
>DATETD010000463.1:0-7380 GCA_035283885.1 Rhodocyclaceae bacterium | reverse complement strand
AAGACAGCGCCCTCGCCGGGCTGGTGGGCGAAAGTTTGACGCAGCAATTGTTCGAGCAACTCGGCTTGGATCGTCCGCCCGTGGTGAAGGTATTGCCGATGCCGCTGCATGTCTCCGCGCCGTTGCGCGCGTGTTTGTCGCCGACATTGACCGGGCCGTTACGCAAAATTTACGCACAATCCAAGGTGCTCGAATATCTCTGCGCACTGTTGTCCCATGTCTGCTCGCCTGCGGCGCTAACGCAGATGCCGCAGGCGTCGTATCGCAAACGCGAACGGATACGCGAACTACATGACCATCTCGTCGCTTTGGATGGGAAATTGCCGTCGCTCGAAGATCTGTCGCAACGCTACGGCATGTCGGCGCGCTGGCTCAACGATGAATTCGCGCGCGAATACGGCCTGCCGATTTACAGCTTCGTCACCGAGCGCCGCCTAAGCGAAGCGCATGCAGCGCTGATAAGCAGCCAAGTGCCGATCAAAATTCTGTCGCAGCGCATGGGCTATTCGCACGTCAATCATTTCAGCAATGCATTCAAGAAGAAATTCGGCTATCCGCCGAGCGCGTTGCGCAAAGATCCGTCGATGCAAAACAAGTAAAATCTAAGGCTACGCCAATGATCGAACCCTCCGAGCAACTTCATATCCGCTGGCTGACCGACCCCGTCGTCGCCGACGACGACTATGTTGCCGACGCAAGCATCGTCCCCGAACGCCACGAGCTGCCGATCCCGCCGGAAATCGGCCATGGCTGGTTCGAGCGTATCCCATTGGCTGCGGGGGTTACGGTGTTTCAAGGCGTACACCGGTTTCGCCCCGAGGCGGCGGGACATCTGGTTCCCCTGGCGGAATTCAAGGCGCAGTATCCTGAAAACATTTTCATGGTGCAAACGGTGCATGGCGGTTCGATCTGCCATCGGGAGTTGTCTCCGCCCGAGGAATTGATTTATCGACCGGGACACGATTTTTTTCGCCATGCCGACCGTATCCATGTGATCCCGCTCGTCGACTCGACCTCGAACAACGAAATGACGGCGCTTGCGGTCACGGATACCTTGCTGGTCGAACTGATCGGCGAGAGTCTGGCGCAGCAACTGCTCGTCGCGCTGGGTCTGGAGCATTCCCCCGTCGTCAAGGTGATTCCTATCCCGCTGCATGTTTCCGCGCCGTTGCGCACCTGTTTGTCGCCGACCTTGACCGGGCCGTTGCGCAAGCTGTTCGCGCAATCCAGGGTGCTCGACTATTTATGCGCGTTGGTGCTCCACGCCTGCACTCCGACCCTTCCGGCGCTGCCCTCCGGGCGCAAGCGCGAAAAAATCCGCGAACTGCACGATTATTTAATCGAACTGGAGGGAAAATTGCCGTCCCTCGACGCCTTGTCGAAGAACTACGGCATGTCGGCGCGCTGGCTCAACGACGAGTTCGCGCGCGAATACGGCCTGCCGATCTTTAGCTTCGTCGCCGAGCATCGTCTAAGCGAAGCGCATGCAGCGCTGACCGGCAGCCAAGTGCCGATCAAAATTCTGGCGCAGCGTATGGGTTATTCGCATGTCAATCACTTCAGCATTGCGTTCAAGAAGAAATTCGGCTATCCGCCGAGCGCGTTGCGCAAGGATCGTGCGGCGAAAGACGATTAGCCGGCGGCTTTATTTGCATATCGCCGCCAGTTTTGCCGTATCGCTTGGCGACTCGCTGCGCCCAGCGCTATCACCCGTTATCGCCCTGCGACCGACTGACATCCTTCTACCAAACGCCGGTTAGTGGCTAGCGACCCATCGATTAAGCAGATGCTTACTCTCGGTAGATACCGGCAGCGCGTCAATCCGTTCGAGTAGCGTGGCGTGATCGACAATCCGATGCCGGAGCATCGTTTCGACAAATGACCAATCCTTCTCTCGTCCGGCGGCCAGCTTCGATGCCGCAAGATCATGCGGTTCGAGGCAGTAGCCGATTTTTAGATCGGTGTTGGCGTTTTGAATTTTAACGACGCGCGTTTCCCAGCCGCTAGGCAGTATCGCCGTTTCCGGCCCGACGCCTTGGGCGTAGTAACCGAATCGATCCTCGAAAGGGGACAGCTCTCCAATAGCGCCATCAATTAAGTCGGCAAGGTCGGGGCGATGCAGCGGATATACATCCGCTTCCATCGATTGCAATAGAAATTCGGGGGCATCCGGTACGGCGCCAAGGATCGATTGACTGCCGATCACCATAATCTCGTATTGATCGGTAATGGCCGCCGCCGCACGAATCAAATGCTCAAGTTCCTTGCGTTTCATCGGAGCGACTCCATGCTTTAAGGAAGGCAAAACGCTCGCGATGCGTGAGCACCGCAGAAAATGGCGACGATTGTCGCAAGGCGGTGGCGTGCGGAGAGTCTTCCTCGGCAGCACTCAGGCAGACTTCCATGCCTTGGCTGACCAAGCGATCCCATTCATCGAGATACGGTTGCGATGAGATACACACGCTGGCGCGCCAGCGCGACAGGGTTTCTTTTACATTGCCGAAAAGACGGGGGTCGCGCCGAATTTTGTCTGCGATCAGGCGGTGTAGGGCTAAACTGCGCGCGTCGATTTCTTGGTGTGTTCGCATATAGGCGCTATCTAATAATTTGACGGCTTTCCGCTTAAAGTGGGACAGCCATGACGCGCTCTTCGCGGCCAAGGCCGCTCCTACATCCAAACCCGGCATCGAGCGGCAGAAAGAACGAGGTGAGAAGATTTCGATGACGATCAACAATCGATATCGGCATAGTGACGCCTAGGGGCGAACGATCTTTGGATTATGAGCAAAGTTTATCGGGTTTTCCAAGTAAATTGATGGTGGCAGCACGCCAACCGGAGCTGACGGGACGGCGTCCGCTACAATACCCTCCTATCTTCCGTCCCCAGCACCGATCATGAACCGACGTTTTTTCAACACTGCCGGGCCTTGCCGCTCCGAAATCCACTACACCGTCGATCCGCTGCCGCGCTTGACAGGCGTGCGCGAGTTGATCGATAGTGAGCAGTATTTCATCCTGCATGCGCCGCGCCAAGTCGGCAAGACCACCTATCTCTACGCTCTAATGCACGCCTTGAACGCCGAAGGGCGCTACACCGTATTACAGGTAAATATTCAGCCCGCCCAAGTCGCACGCACGCCCGAACGTGCGATGCATGTGATCGCGTCTTGCATTTACCGCCAATCGACCTTCCATCTGCCCGAGACGGAGCGGCCTTTCGCCTTGAACGAAGATTCGCCGCAGATATCCTCGTTGCAAAACTATCTCTCCGACTGGGCGCAAGCCAATCCCAAACCGATCGTCTTGCTGCTCGACGAAGCCGACGCCTTGCTCGACGAGAACTTTCTCGCGCTGCTCGGCCAGTTGCGCGCCGGGTTCGAGGCTCGACCCAAGGGCTTCCCGCAATCCGTGGCGCTGGTCGGTTTGCGCGATGTGCGCGACTACAAGATACGGCTGCGCCCCGATTCGCAAAGCATGGGGACGGCGAGTCCATTCAATGTAAAAAGCGAATCGCTGTTTATGCAAGGCTTTACGCGCGCGGAAATGGAGGCGCTACTGCGATTGCACGGCGACGCCACCGGGCAGATTTTTGCGCCCGAGGTCTGCAACGAATTCTGGCGCTTGACCGAAGGGCAACCTTGGCTGGTGAATGCCCTGGCGCGCGAGATTACCGTCAAATTATTCGATAACGATACCTCGCAAGCCATCACGCTTGCCGCCGTCGCGACCGCCAAAGAACAACTGATCGCACGCCGCGACACCCATCTCGACAGCCTGGCCGACAAGCTGCGCGAAGCGCCGGTCAAGCGCGTGATTCAGGCGATTATCGAAGGCGAGCCGCCGCTGGCCGACGCCTTCGACGATGCGGTGCAGTACACCGCCGACTTGGGACTGACGACGCGCAGCAATCCGGTGCGCTTCGCCAACCGGATTTACGGCGAAATCATTCCGCGCGTATTGTCTTCCAGCATGGAGCGTATCATTCCCACGGATTTCGTCGATCCCGTTTGGTATATCCGTTCCGGACGCTTGGATATGGACGCCTTGCTGCGCGCGTTTCAGGAGTTCTATCGCGAACACGCCGAGGCGTGGCTGGAGAAATACGACTTCCGCGAAGTCGGTCGGCAATTGATGCTGATGGCTTTCTTACAACGCATTACCAACGGCGGCGGACGCATCGACCGCGAAATGGCGGTCGGTCGCGGACGTTGCGATTTATGCGTGACATATGGCGGCGAACGCTTTGTGCTCGAACTCAAGCTGCTGCGCCATCCGCGCGACGAGGCGCGCGGCCTGAGTCAAACCGCGCGCTATTGCCAAAGTCTGGGTTTGACGCGCGGATATCTATTGCTGTTCGTCACCGACGATAGCCAGCCCTGGGAGCAGCGCCTGCGCTGGGAAGAACGCATGCAGGATGGCGTGGCGATTAGTTTGCTGGGGATGTAGCGGTAAAACTCGGCGCTGACGGGACGGATCGCCGGCTAGGCGAAAAAACCTGTCAGTGGCACTAGATATAGTATCATTTGAGGCATGAGTAAAGCGCAAAAACTTCTCGACGCAATGGCGAACAACCCGCTTGACTGGCAGATGGAGCAGGTTGAATCCGTGGCCAGATCCTTCGGTCTGACGATTCATCGACCCGGAGGAAGTCATCACATCCTGCGCAATGCAGCCGGCAAGAAAATCAGCATACCGGCGCATCGACCTATCAAGCCCATCTACATCAAGGGGCTGCTGCGTCTTATCACTACAGGTAAAGGAGACGACGAATGACGGACGCGAAAAAATACCCCGTGGAAATCCGCCCCCTAGCCAAGGAAGACGGCGGCGGCTGGCTGGCGACATTTCCGGATCTGCCGGGCTGCATGGGCGATGGAGAGACGCCGGAGGCGGCGATTGAAGATGGTTATGCCGCAGCAGAGTCATGGCTGGCAGTCGCCCATGAATGCGGCGATCCTATTCCTGCCCCCGGCAGCGGCAACGAATCGGGGCGCTTCGTTACGCGCCTGCCGCGCAGCCTGCATACGCGACTGGCCGCACGCGCCGACCAAGAAGGCGTGAGCATGAACACACTGGTGGTGTCTCTGATCGCCGAAGGCATTGGCGCACGGTCTCGCGTCGGCTGACGCTGCCCGAACGACGCGCCGCTCGCTTACGCATACCCCAACCACCACTCCTGCACGCGGTATTTCTCGAAGCCGGTCTTATCGAGCTCCACGGGTTCCAAACCCGAGATCATCATACCGCTCGCATTCACATAGTCGATTTTGACGCGTATCATCATCGCCAGCACCCAGCTTTCCTTTTTATTGATGCCGGCGAAAAAGTTGGCGTTGCCGGCGGTGTCGATTTCGAGCGTGCCGACGCCTAAGTCTTTGGGATGGGAGCGTTGTACGGTGAGTCTATATTGCATGATAAGTTCGCATGAAGATTAAGCTTGCGGTCTAGCCGTCCCGTCAGCGCCGACTTTTATCGACGTCGGTTTGCGGCGCGGAAAAAACAACGGTTTGATGCGCTCCAGCGCGTCGTCGACGTAGGTGAACACCACCGGAATCACCAGCAGGCTCAAAAAGGTCGAGGTAATCAGGCCGCCGATCACCACGATCGCCATCGGCGCGCGAAAGCTCGGGTCGGTGCCCAGCCCCAGCGCAATCGGCATCATGCCGGCGCCCATGGCGATGGTGGTCATGACGATCGGTCGGGCGCGCTTGCGGCAGGCGTCGATCAGCGCATCCCAACGATTTAAGCCCGGCTGGTGCTCGATGCCGCGCCGCGCCATGACGACGTAGTCGATCAGCAAGATGGAGTTCTTGGTCGCGATGCCCATCAGCATAATCAGCCCGATCATCGACGGCATCGACAAGGCGGTGCGCGTGACGAACAAGGCTAAAAACGCGCCCGGAACCGATAGAACCAGTGCCACCAAGATGGTCATCGGCTGGATAAAGTCCTTGAACAACAGCACCAGCACCACATAGACGCACAGCACGCCGGTCATCATCGCCAGGCCGAAGCCGGCAAACAGTTCGTTCATCGCTTCGGCATCGCCGAAGGTGGTCTGGATCACGCCGGGCGGCAGATGGCGCAAGCTCGGCAAGGCCAATGCCTTTTCTTCAACTTCGCCCAAGGGTTGCTGGTTGAGTTCGATTTCGAAATTGATATTGCGCAGCCGGTCGTAGCGGTCGATCTCGGCCGAACCGCCGTCGATCGCTATCGTCGCTACATCGGCCAGCATCACCGGGCCATGCTTGCCGGGCACCGTGAGGCGTTCGAGCAAGGCCAGATCCTGGCGCGATTCGTCGGGCAGGCGCACCACGATAGGCACTTGTCGTTGCGCCAGATTGAGTTTCGCCAAGCCTTGGTCGTAATCGCCCATCGTGGCGATGCGCAGGGTGTCGGCGAGCGCCGCCGAGGTGACGCCGCGGTCGGCGGCCTTGGCGAAATCGGGGCGTATCGTCAATTCGGGACGCACCAGGCTCGCGGTGGAGGTGACGTTGCCGATGCCGGGAATGGTGCGCAATTCGCGTTCGACGATGCGCGCATGATCGATCAATGTCGCGCCGTTTTCGCTCGCCAGCACCAGCATATATTTCTCGGCGGAACCGCCGAAGCCGACATTGATGCGCGCACCCGGCAGCACCGCCAAGGCTTCGCGCAACTGGCGCTCTATCGTCTGTTTGGATACGCCGCGCCGTTGGTTGCGCGGCGTCAGATTGATGGTCAAGGTCGCTTTGCGCGCCTCGGCGGCCCCTTTGGGCGCAAACGGATCGCTACCCGCCGCGCCGCCGCCGACGGCGGTATAGATCATCTTGACGTTGGGATTCTTTTCGACCAGAACGCGCGCTTCTTCGGCGATGGCGAGCGTCTGTTTGAGGGTGCTGCCCGGCGGTAAGGAGAGATACACCTGAGTTTGCGAGAGATCGTCGGGCGGGATAAAGCCGGTCGGCAGCAAGGGCACCAGCGCGAACGAACCGAAGAAGAACACCGCCGCCGCAAACAGCGTCGTCAAGCGGTGATGCAAACACCAAATCGCCCAGCGCGTATAGATTTTCATCCAGCGCGGTTCGGGGTGGTCTTTTTTCGGCCGCCGCAGCAGATACGCAGCCATCATCGGCGTCAGCATGCGCGCCACTACCAGCGAGAAAAACACCGCGATCGCCGCACTCCAGCCGAATTGCACGAAGAATTTTCCGGTGACGCCGCTCATGAACGCCGTCGGCAGGAACACCGCGATCAAGGTGAAGGTGGTGGCGATCACCGCGAGACCGATCTCGTTCGCCGCCTCCATCGCCGCCTTGTACGGCGACTTGCCCATGCGCAAATGACGGATGATATTCTCGGTTTCGACGATGGCGTCATCGACGAGGATGCCGACCACCA
>DATETD010000462.1:0-13995 GCA_035283885.1 Rhodocyclaceae bacterium | reverse complement strand
GACGGGGGTTGCGGCGTTCTCGGATGGAGCGTCGGTTACGGTTTCCGCAGCGTCGGTGGCGGTTTCCGCCGTTTTGCGGCTGGATTTTCTTGGGGCTTTGGCTCGCGCCGGTTTGGCCGCTGCCGGAGTATCGGTCGATGCGGTCGCAGTTGCATCGTTCTCGGCGCTTTTTGCGCTATCGATCCCGTTGGGATCGGTTGGGCTCACGGTCGACTCGGCGTCGAGTTTCGACTTGCTCAGCTTCGTGTTTTCCTTCGGCATAACTGTCCTTGGCTAATACGCAGCAACGTTGCGCTGGGGTAACCGCAAATTATATCAGGGCGAGGTGTTTTTGGCTTGCTTGGCGCGTGCGGCGAGCTGTTTTTTTGTCAGTAATTCAGTGAGTCTTCGCTTCTCTTCAGAGGTCAGGCCATGCTTGGCGCGTAAAGTGAGTTGTTCGATCTCTTGGCTGAGCGCCGTTTCGCGCAGCCGTTCGACGGCGTCGTTGAGCACGCCTTCGAGGGCGGAGGGATCGATTTCGTTCTGTCCTGCCAAGGGGGCGGCGATGGCGGCGATCAGCGGCTCGAAAGGCGTGTTGCGAAAGAATTCCAGAATCACGCCCAGGCCGCCTGCAGGCAGTTCGCCGTGGGTGATGGCATCGGCGATTTGCACGATGACCTCGCCTTCGGGGCGGCGCGCGTCGATCAGTTCCAGCGGCAGGCGCGCCGCCCATTCCGGACGGTGCAGCACGATCTCCAACAGTTTGTATTCGATCGACGAGGGCGTGGGGCGATGTCGGCTGGCGGGCGTGGCGAAGCGGCGGCGTTGCAGCGGTTTGAGTCCGCATTCCGCTTCGATATCGGCGAGCGATAGTTGCGCGAGACGGGCGATGGCTTGGGCGATTTGCGTGCGCAAGATCGGCGCGGAGATTTTTTGCAGCAAGGGCTTGGCTTCATGCACCAGTTGCGCCCGACCTTCGGCGCTGGTTGGGTTGGTGCGGTTTTCCAGGGTGCGCACCATGAATTCGCTGAGTTTGGTGGCGTGATCCGCGTGATGCAGGAAGGCGGGTTTGCCGTGTTCGCGGATGAATTCGTCGGGATCCTGGCCGCCGGGCATTTGCAGAATTTCCAAGGTCTTGTCGTCGGCGAGATATTCCAGGCTAACGTCCATCGCGCGCCAGGCCGCCTTATCGCCGGCCTTGTCGCGGTCGAAACAAAAGACGACCCGGTTTGCTTGTTTGAACAGCTTCTGGATATGCATTCCGGTGGTGGCGGTACCGAGCGAGGCGACGACGTTTTCGACGCCGAGTTGCGCGAGACCAACGACGTCCATATAGCCTTCGACGACGATAATGCTGCCGTTGTCATGTACGGCTTTGCGCGCCTGACTGAGGCCGTAAAGCTCGCGCCCTTTTTCGAACAAGGGGGTTTCGGGCGAGTTGAGATATTTCGGCTCGCCTTGGTCGATCACGCGCCCGCCGAAGCCGATGACGTTGCCGCGTTGGTCGAGGATGGGAAACATGATGCGGTCGCGAAAGCGGTCGTAGCGGCGTCCTTGATCGTTCGCGATCACCAGTCCGCATTCCGCCAGATCCGGATGGTCGTAGTCTTGAAAGATGCGTTGCAGGCCTTGCCATTCGCCAGGCGCATAGCCCAAGCCATAACGCGCGGCGATTTCGCCGGTCAGGCCGCGTTGTTTGAGGTAGTCGATAGCCTTGGGCGCGGCTTTGAGTTGCTCTTTGTAAAAGTGCGCGGCCTGCGCCATGATTTCGGACAAGGGCGCGCGACTGGCGCCGGCGGCGCGGTCGGCGCGATGCTCATGCGGCACCTGCATGCCGACTTTAGTCGCCAACTCTTCCACCGCCTCGATAAAACCGATGCCGGTGTGCTGCATCAGAAAGCCGATGGCGCTACCGTGCGCGCCGCAGCCGAAGCAGTGGTAAAACTGCTTGGCGGGGCTGACGGTGAATGAGGGACTTTTTTCCGAGTGGAACGGGCAGCAGGCGCTGTAATTGGCGCCGGCTTTGCGCAGCGGCACATGGCGTTCGACGACATCGACGATATCGATGCGTGCCAGTAGATCCTGGATGAAGCTGTTCGGTATCACCCTGTCCGTAGCCGTGCTTCGTTCGAGTTCGGCATCGCGCAGTAGACGTTAGGCGGGGCTTAGGCGACTTTTAACGCGGCGCGAGACATCCGCCATATCGGCGCGACCGGCCAATTGCGGTTTGAGCAGGGCGATCACGCGGCCCATATCGTTGGGCGCTTTGGCGCCCGATTGGCTCATCGCCGCGTCGATCAGCGCGTCGATCTCCTCGCCGCTCAAAGCCTGCGGCATATACGCGCTCAACACCTCGATCTCGAATTTCTCGGCGTCCGCCAACTCTTGACGGCCTGCGGCTTCGTACTGGGTCACCGAATCCTTGCGCTGCTTGAGCATTTTCTCGATCACCGCCAACACGGCGGCATCGTCGAGATCGGCGCGCATCGTCGACAAATGCGCCGAATCCACCTGTTTTTGCTTGATCGCGGCGAGCAATAGGCTCAAGGCTTCTTTGCGAGCGCGTGCTCCGGCCTTCATCGCCGCTTTCCAGTCGTCGCTAATGCGGGTTTTAAGTGAAAGCGGTGCGTTCATAGTAAGGATGCTCCAGGAGTGGACGAATGAGCCAAACGAAACAAGCCATCGCGAAACTCAGCGATGGCCGTGCGGCAGAACCGAAAAGGGGTAAATCAGTACATCTTAGGCGGCAGCATCTGACTGCGAATCCGCTTGTGGTGGCGCTTGACTGCGGCGGCGTGCTTACGCTTACGCTCGGTCGTGGGTTTTTCGTAGAACTCGCGTGCACGAAGCTCGGTGAGCAAACCTGTTTTTTCGATGGCACGTTTGAAGCGGCGGATCGCGACTTCAAATGGTTCATTTTCCTTGAGACGAATACCCGGCATTGCAGTTGACCTTATAAGATGGTGAGAGAAACCGTGCATTCTAGCGCCAATTCCACGACTGTCAATTATTCGGCAAGAAATTTGCGCGAATATTTGCTGCGCCGTCGCGCCAGAGCCGACTTTTTGGTGATTGTCATGGAGTTGCGGTAAAGTCCGCGCCATTGCGTTAAGGACGCGCTTATGGACGCGCTTATGGCGATCGCCGACGATACTCGCTCTGTCATGATCAAACCAGTTCATCGTATGGCGTCGGCTATAAATCGGCTGAGGTTCAGGTTAAGGCGATGCGTACTTTCGTCCTAAGCTTTGCGCTCGGCGTCGCTGGGCTGCAACAGCATGCGGAATTGCCGCCGTTGTCGACCTTCGCCGCCCTCGGCAGCGTAGCGGCGTTGTTGCTGCTGCTGCAAAAGTCGGCGCTGGCGGGACGGCGTGGGCTGGCGTCGGCAGCGATTGCGCTTGCGGCGATTGCGCTCGCGGCGATCCTGCTCGGCTGGAGTTGGGCCGGTTGGCGTGCGCAGTTGCGGCTGGCGCATAGCTTGCCCGCCGCATTGGAAGGGCGCGATATCGACATCGTCGGACGGATCGCCAGTCTGCCGCAACGCGGCTCGCGCGGTCTGCGCTTCGAGATCGATGTCGAGCGGGCGCCGGACGGCGTACCCGAACGGCTGATGTTGAGCTGGTTCCTCCCAGGATATTCTCCCGACGAACTGGAGGAATCGCTGCCGCTGTTATCGCCGATGCATGTCGGCGAGCAATGGCGCTTCACGGTGCGGCTCAAGCGCGCGCACGGCGCTATCAACCCGGCGGGCTACGATTACGAATCCCGGCTATTCGAGCGCAATCTGCGCGCCACGGGCTATGTGCGCGCGCATAGCGCCCGGCGCTTGCAGGCCGCCTCCTGGCGGTCCGGCTATTGGGTCGAACGCACGCGCGAAGCCTTGCGCGCGCGTTTTCTCGCCGCCTTGCCGCAGGCCGAGTATGTCGGAGTCTTGATCGCCTTGGCGATCGGCGATCAGCAGGCGATCGACGCCGAACTATGGCGCAGCTTTGCGCGCACCGGCATTTCGCACCTGATGAGCATTTCCGGCCTGCATGTGACGATGTTGGCCGGGTTGGGTTACGCCCTGGCGAATTGGCTGTGGCGACGCTCGGCGCGCTTGCCTTTGTACCTGCCGGCGCAACAAGCTGCCGCGTTGGCCGGAGCGGCGACCGCCTTGCTGTACGCCTTGCTCGCCGGTTTCGGCGTACCCGCGCAACGCACGCTGTATATGCTCGCGGTTGTGGCCTGGGCGCAGTGGTCGCGGCGCAACCTCGCGGCCTCGCAGGTCTTGGCCTGCGCCTTGGGCGGCGTATTGCTGATCGACCCGTGGGCGGTGCTGGCGGCGGGATTCTGGCTATCGTTCGGCGCGGTGGCGCTGCTGTTCTTCATCGGCAGCGGACGGCTCGCGGCCTTGTCGTGGTGGCGCGAATGGGGGCGCACGCAATGGGCGGTGAGCTTAGGCACGATCCCGGCCTTGCTCGCCTTATTCCAGCAGTTTTCCCTCGTTTCGCCGTTGGCGAATGCAGTGGCGATACCGCTGGTGAGTTTCGTCATTACGCCTCTATCCTTGGCGGGAATGCTGCCGGGGTTGGAGCCGCTATGGTCGCTGGCGCATTTCCTCACCCAAGGCCTGATGTGGGCGATCGACGGTCTCGCGGCCTGGCCGGGCGCGGTATGGCAACAGGCCAAAGCGCCCTGGCCGACGGTGCTGCTGGCGGGCTGCGGCAGTCTGTGGCTACTATTGCCGCGCGGCGTACCGGCGCGCTGGCTCGGAGCGTTGACCTTCTTGCCAATGTTGACTTGGCAAGCGCCGCGCCCCGCCGTCGGCGCCGCCAAGGTCGTGGTGCTCGATGTCGGCGAGGGCTTGGCGGTGCATGTGCAAACCGCGAATCGCGATCTGCTGTTCGACGCCGGACCGGCATATTCTGCGACCGCGGACAGCGGCAACCGGATTATCGTCCCTTATCTCACCGCCATCGGCGTGCGGCGCTTGGATGCGATGATCATCAGCCACGCCGATCGCGACCACACTGGCGGGGCCGCCTCGGTGCTCGCGGCGCTGCCGGTCGCGCAGCTTAAAACCTCCTTGCCGTTCGACCATCCGCTCTCGGCCTATGCGGTAGCGCATCGCCCCTGCGTCGATGGCGAGGTGTGGTCTTGGGATGAGGTGCGCTTCGAATTCCTCCACCCGCCGCCGGAGGCGACGATAAAAAAGCCCAACGAGCAAAGCTGCGTACTGCGCATCGTCGTCGCGGGCCGTAGCCTGCTGCTGGCCGCCGATATCGAAGTGGGATCGGAACGCGCTTTATTGCAACGCCATCGCGCCGAACTCGCGGCGGATGTAATCAGCGTGCCGCATCAGGGCAGCCGCAGCTCTTCCACTCCCGACTTCGTGCACGCGGTCGGCGCACGCGAGGCGATAATCTCCGCCGGCTATCGCAATTCGTTCCGCCATCCGCATCCGGAAATCGTCGCGCGCTATACGCAAAGCGGCGCAACGGTGCATAGAACCGATAGCGACGGCGCAGTGACGGTGGAATTGACGGCGGCGGGGATAAGCGTGACGCGGCAACGCGAGGTTTATCGGCGGTATTGGCATGGGGGAGGGTAGGGTGCGCAGGTTTTTTCGTCATTGCGAAAACTCGGCGCTGGCGGGACGGCTCGCTGTTAAACTGAGGTAACTACTCAGGTACCTCTTAATGTTAAAAATCAAATAGTTACGAATAATGTCATTCATTTACACTGCTAGCATTCCATTAAAAATCAGTGGGTTACACGACGTAAATTCATAGGCATAATTCGTATCTTATTGTTTTTAAAGTATATTTATACCTGAGTAGTTATAAACTGAGTAGGGAATTTCGCTTCCTGGAATAGCTTTATTAGATATGTTGCTTACCAATGGCCGAGTTTCGAGGTCATTATTTATCCATTATTAATTAAAGGAGTACGGTACTATGAATGACCTTGATAATCTGGAAGGGAAAATTGTTGGCACACTTGAAACCGTATCGGATCAAATTAAAACTCTTCTTGGCGGTCGTAAGGAGTGGACTCGTTCCTTGAAGGATGCTCTCGGATGCCTTGGTCGCGAGCAAGGATTTGAGATTTGCGCTAGCGGTTACCCAGGCGCTCAAGAAGGCGAATGGCTATACGACATGAGCTGGGTTGTGCTTGATCGTGATAATTATGGCAGTCTCAAGAGGCTTGCGGTGGTGGTCGAGTCGGAATGGGCACCCGATCCGCAACTCGACGGTGACTTTCAAAAGCTTGTCCAAGCTCGTGCCGATATCCGAGTCTGGATATTCATTTCTGCAAACGGTGCGGAGGTTAGAAACTACATTGCGCGATGTAAGAAGCAGGTCGAGTTATTTCAAGGCAGCATTTCTGGTGACCGCTATATTTTCGTGGGGTTTGATTGGGCCGAGAAGGGGGTGCAAATAGAGCGTTTCCAGCTTTAATGGAGTGATACGGACAAGGGTGCTGTTGCGGCAATTCGAAAATGGCTGGAAGAGAACGGAACGACACCATGAACACCATGACAATCAATGGCTATCGAGCGCTTATTTCCTTCGATCCCGATATTCAAATGTTTAGGGGCGAATTCCTCGGTCTCAACGGCGGCGCCGACTTCTATGCGGTCGATGTGGCAGGACTGACGCATGAGGGCGAGGTTTCGTTGCGTATCTTTCTCGACGCCTGCGAGCGTCGAGGCATAGAACCGCGCAAGTGTTTTTCGGGCAAATTTTCCCTGCGGGTCGATCCCGCGACCCACGAAGCGGCTGTCATTGCCGCCGCCGCGCATGGACAGAGCTTGAATCAGTGGGCGGCGGAGGCGATCAGGCAGGCGGCGCAACAGGGATAAGCCCGCTTCTTTTCCGTTGCCGCTCGCTCATCCCGGAGCCGACTCCGCTTTCGACTACAATACGCGCCCTCTTAATAGCGCGCCGGAAATTCGATCTTGATCGCATATCCGGTTTTCAAGTCGGCCCGACAACGCGGCCCTAGCGGAGTTGCCATGAAAATTTTACTAACCGGCTGTCAAGGCCAATTGGGGCGCGAGTTGCAGCGCTCCTTGGCCTGTTTGGGCGAAGTGGTTGCGTGCTCGCGCCAGCAGCTCGATTTAGCGCAGCCCGACAGCTTGCGTGCGGCGGTGCGCGCGATCGCGCCGCAGGCCATCGTCAATGCGGCGGCGCATACGGCGGTCGATAAGGCCGAAACCGAGTTCGAACTCGCGCAGACGATCAATGCCCAAGCGCCCGGCATTTTGGCCGAAGAGGCGCGGCGGCTCGATGCGCCCTTGATCCATTATTCGACCGACTATGTGTTCGACGGTTGCAAGACCGCGCCGTATCGCGAAGACGATACGACGAATCCGCTGTCGGCCTATGGCAAAAGCAAGCTCGCGGGCGAGCAGGCGATTGCGGCGGCGGGCGGGCGGCATTTGATCTTCCGCACCAGTTGGGTATTTGGCCTGCATGGTGCGAATTTCATGAAAACCATGCTGCGCTTGGGGCGCGAGCGTCCCGAGTTGCGCGTGATCGGCGATCAGTTCGGCGCGCCGACCTGGACGCGCCATCTGGCCGACGCCACCGCCTTGATCCTGGCGCGGCGCGATAATCCCGATGGCGTCTATCATATGTCCGCCGCCGGCGAGACCAGTTGGCATGGTTATGCCGAAGCGATCTTCGCCGAGGCGGCGGCGCTGTGTTTGATGGAGAAAACGCCGACGGTGCAGCGCATTACCACCGCCGACTATCCCTTGCCTGCGCCGCGTCCGGCGAATTCGCGGCTCGACAATCGCCGCTTGCAAGGCGATTTCGGCATCGCCTTGCCCGATTGGCGGCAGGGGCTGAAGCATTGTCTGGCCGATGCGCAGTTTTAATCGCTTGAAATCTATTTGAACTATGTCGACACCCAATTCCTATAACGAATCCTCGTTCCGCGTGCTCAAAGGTCTGGAGCCGGTGCGCGAGCGGCCCGGCATGTACACGCGCACCGACTCGCCGACGCATATCGTGCAGGAGGTGATCGACAACGCCGCCGACGAGGCGCTGGCCGGATTCGCCAAGAATATCGAGGTCACCTTGTATCAAGACGGCTCGATCGGCGTCGCCGACGATGGGCGCGGTATTCCGGTCGGGATGCATCCCGAGGAACAGGTGCCGGTGGTGGTGTTGGCGTTCACGCGCCTGCATGCGGGCGGCAAATTCGACAAGCGTTCGGGCAATTCGGCGTATGCGTTTTCAGGCGGTTTGCATGGCGTCGGCGTCGCGGTGACCAATGCTTTGTCATTGCGCGTGACGGTCGAGGTCAAGCGCGAAGGCAAAATTTGGGGCGTGGAGTTCGCCGACGGCGGCGAGAAGGTGAGCGAACTGGTCGAACGCGGCAAATGCGGGCGGCAAAGCGGCACGCGCGTGCGCGTTTGGCCCGATGCGCGCTATTTCGATTCGCCCAAGGCTTCGCCCAACGAATTGGAGCGCCTGCTACGTTCCAAGGCGGTGTTGCTGCCGGGCGTCAAGGTGCGCCTCGATCAGGAGCAGGCCGACGGGACCCTAGTCAGTAAAACCTGGAGCTATCCGCAGGGACTGGCCGGTTATCTGGCCGAAATCGTCGGCGGCGCCGAAGCCGTGGCGCCGATTTATGCTGCCGAGAAGTACGCCGACGCCGATCACCCGGATTTCGCGCCGGGCGAGGGCGCGTCGTGGGCGTTCGCCTGGCATGTCGACGCGGTCGGTTCCGAATCCTTCGTCAATCTGATTCCGACGGTCGCGGGCGGCACGCACGAATCGGGCTTGCGCGCCGGGGTGTTCGAGGCGATGAAGGCGTTTATCGAGCATCGCGCCTTGCTGCCGCGCGGCGTCAAATTGCAGCAGGAAGACGTTTGCGGGCGCATGTCGTTCGTCTTATCGGCGCGACTGCTCGATCCGCAGTTCCAAGGCCAAGTCAAGGAAAAGCTCAATTCGCGCGAGGCGGTCAAGCTGGTGTCCAGCATGGTGCGCGATCCGTTCGAGATATGGCTGAATCATCATGTCGACGCCGGCAAGGCGATCGCGGAACAGGCGATCAAGCAGGCGCTGGCGCGGCAAAAAAGCGCGCAGAAGGTCGAAAAGCGCAAGCAATCCGGCGTCGCGGTGCTGCCGGGCAAGTTGTCCGACTGCGAATCGACCGATTTGCGCGATAACGAATTGTTTCTGGTCGAGGGCGATTCGGCGGGCGGTTCGGCCAAGATGGCGCGCAACAAGGAAACCCAGGCGATTCTGCCCTTGCGCGGCAAAGTGCAGAATTCATGGGAAATCGAGGCGGGCCGCTTGTTCGCCAACGCCGAAATTCACGACATCGCCGTGGCGCTCGGCGTCGATCCGCATAGCGCGACGGACACGCCGAATCTCGACGGGCTGCGCTACGGCAAAGTCATCATCATGTCCGACGCCGACGTCGATGGCTCGCATATCCAGACCTTGCTGCTGACTTTGTTCTACCGACATTTTCCGGGGCTGATTGCCGCAGGTCATATCTATATCGCCCAGCCGCCGCTGTATCGCATCGACGTGCCGGCCTCGGGCAAGAAGCGCCCGGCGCGGCGTTTATATGCGCTCGACGAGGGCGAACTCGCCGCGATGAAAGACCGCTTGCTTAAGGAGGGCGTGCGCCTGGAGTCCCTGGAAATCGGGCGCTTCAAAGGCCTGGGCGAGATGAATCCCGATCAACTGCGCGAAACCGCGATGGCGGCGGCCACGCGCCGCGTGTTGCCGGTGCTGACGCAGGCCGACGATTCCGCAGGCCGTGCGGCGACGATGGAGCTGTTCAATCTGTTGATGGGCAAGGGCGAAGCCTCGTCGCGCCGCGCCTGGATGGAAAAAAACGGTCATCTGGTCGAGGCGGATATTTGAGCGATTCATAAGCCGCGCGCCGACCCGTCTCGCCAGCGCCGAGTTTTGGCTTTGCGTATCGATCTCGGCAGCCTCGGCTTACGGCGACGCGACTGCTTACGGCGACGCGACTGTTTAACGCGAAACGTGCAAATGGTGTTTGACTGAGCGGTGTCGTGCGTCGATACTCCGGTCGTGTGCTGTTCGAATGGCCGTATCGGGTGGTTTGCAGGAGGCGATCATGAAAGTCGATGCTCATCGAAGGTTTGCCGAAATCAAGTCGGGCGACGCCTTGCCCTCGCCGCAGGGGGTGGCGTTGACGATTGCGCAATTGGCGTTGCGCGACGATGTCGGTTCGAACGAATTGACGCGCATCGTCAAAACCGATCCGGCGATGGCCGGTCGCTTGCTGCGTTACGCCAACGCCGCCCACGGCGGCAGCATCCGGCATATCGTTTCGCTTGCTCAGGCGGTGACTTTTCTCGGTTTATACCGGATCCGGCAGTTGGCGCTGGCGTTTTCGCTGGTCGACGTCTATCGTAGCGGGGGCTGCGAGGGTTTCGATTATCCGCACTATTGGTCGCAATCCTTGGCGACCGGGGTTGCCGCTCAGGAGTTGTGCGGCTTAGCGCAAGCGCCGCCGGAAGACAGTTTTACCTGCGGTTTGTTGTCCGGCATCGGTCATCTGGGTTTTGCTTCCGTCTATCCGATCGAGTATGCGGCGCTATTGCAGCGTTCGTTGCGCGACGCCGAATTGCGGCAAGCGGAAATCGAGACGTTCGGTATTACGCATGCGGACTTGGCCGCCGAAATGCTGGTCGATTGGGGCTTGCCGCAATTTTTCGCCAACGCGGTGCGCTATCACGAAGCGCCGGACGACGGTCCGTATGCCGCCGGCTCGCGGGCGGAAAATATGGCGCGTATGCTCCATCTGTCGTCGCGCATCGCGTGCATGCTGGCGGGCGACGCTAACTCGCGGCATGAGGACGAGGGGCAAATGCTTTACCATGCGGCGGCGCGCATCGGTCTGGAGGCGAGCGAGTTGGCGCCGACCGTCGAGCGAATTCGCACGGCATGGATCGAGTGGGCGAAGGAATTGAATTTGCCGATGCAAGAGCGCAGTGTCGCCGATCTGCTGCAAGAACCGCCGTGCCGCGGCGAGCGCATCGGCTTGATCGTGATGCCGAGGCGCGTCGCGCTGATTTCCGACGATGCGACGCTGGTGCATACGCTATCGTCGTGGTTGCGCAATCTGGGGCAGACGGTGCAGACGCTGGAGGACGGCGCGACAGCTTCGGTGCGTGCGTATGCTGCCGATGTAATACTGGTCGATGTTCGTCGTTGCGCGGCGGGCGACGCGATGCTGCGCGAGTTGCGATTGGCCGAAGCGCCGCATCGGAGTTTCCTGATTGTCATGCTGAACGCCGGCGATGAAGCACGGGTTGCCGCATTGTTGCGCGCCGGCGCCGACGATTATCTCTTGCTGCCGCCTAGCGAGGTGGCGCTTGAGGCGCGCTTGCATCCGGCGCAGCGCGTGGTCGCCTTGCAAGGGGTGGTGCGTATGGAGCGTGAGGCATCGATTCGGCACTCCAGCGAATGGGCGCGCAATAATCGTCGATTGTTGCACGAGGCCTTGACCGATGCGCTGACGCAATTGCCGAATCGCCGCTACGGCATGGATCATTTGACGCATGAATGCGCGTTCTCCGCCGAAACCAAGCTGCCGATCGCCTGCATCATGCTCGATATCGATCATTTCAAGCGCGTCAACGATACCTATGGCCACGAAGCGGGCGACGATGTGTTGCGACAGTTCGCCGCGACGGTGCAGGCCAATTGCCGCAAGAACGACGTGGTGTTCCGGTATGGCGGCGAGGAGTTCTGCGTCGTGTGTCCGAGCACGGGCGCCGCGGATGCGATGGGCTTGGCGGAGCGGATTCTCGACGCGGTGCGCGCGGCGAATTTCAAGATCAGGGGGGATTCGTTGAGAATAACCGCCAGCGCCGGAGCGGCGCTACGCCGCCGTGGGGCCGATACCGCCGATCTATTGATCGCGGCGGCGGATCGGGCGCTGTACCGCGCCAAAGAGAGCGGGCGCGACCGGGTGGTTTGCGGCGAGCCGTAAGTTTCGCCCCGCCGGATCCGTCTCGCCAGCGCCGACTTTTAACGCGGCACGATGTGATCGTCGTTGATCCTGACGGGATCGCCGACGCGCCAGACGGGTTCGGTGGCGGTTTCGATCTGCCGCAATTCGCCGTTTTGCATCCGCACGCCGACTTGATAGGCGATTTGGCTGCGCCCCTTCTTTTCGATTTCGTTGCCGAGCACGCCGCCGCCGACCGCGCCGACGATGGAGGCCAATGTGCGGCCATGGCCTTGACCGAAGTTGCTGCCGATCGCGCCGCCGACAATGGCGCCGGTCGTGGCGCCGAGGCCGCTGCCCTTACCGGCATGGGTAATTTGACGGATTTCTTCGACGCTGCCGCAGTCGCGGCAGGGCGGCGGAGCGGGAGGGGTGGAGTAAACCGGCGGGTCGGCATAGTCGGGAGGAACGCCGGCATGGGCCGGCGGCGGCATCGGACGGGCATATTCGCTGGCCGTGGCTCTCGGCGCGCTCCAACGGCTGGTGACTTTATGCGTGACGGATTCTTCGCTGGGGGGCGCTTTTTTCTTTTCTACTTTACGAATGGGTGCGGGCGGCGCGGCTTTTTCGCTAGTTGCGGGGGCAGTCGTTATCGGGGGCGGCGGCGCGACGGTGGTGGTGGTTAGATTGGACGTGGTGGTGCTGACGGCGGCAAGCGTTGCGACTGCCGCCGTGTCGTCAGGGGTTGCGGTGCGGATAGTGCTGATAGGCAGCCATCCCAGCATCGAAGCGATGCCCACGGCCGAAAGCAGGGTGACCGATGCGGCGGCGATGCCGACGAGGGGGTGCAGGGGCGGCGTGCTTGTCGTAGTCATGAAAATTCTCCTAAGGTGGGGTGGATAAGTTCAACGCGGCGGCGGTGGCGGATAAAACGGGGCTTCCGTCGCTTGAGAGCGGCGTTTGGGCGGAGGGCTAGCCCTTGCGTGGTCGGCGGCGAATTCTGCGCTGACCGGGACTTTCTGCCCTTTGCCGTACATGCATTGGACGTAGGCGTTATCGTAATTTCGTTGGCTGCGGGTGGCGGCGTGTTGGGAATATTCGCCGCCGCTCATGCTGCCGACCAACAGCCCCGTGCCGGCGCCGACGCCGGCGGCATGACTGCCGCCTATCATGGCGCCGGCGGCGGCGCCGATCAGCGTGCCGGCCATGGCATGGCGCATCCCTGGGTCGGCGACGGCGGCGTCGGCATTCGCGCCGCCGATGCTTTGGTAGGCATAGTCGCGACACTGGCGGTCGTCGTTGCGGAACTGACCGAAGTTCTTGCCGCTGCCGGGCAAGGCCATCACGCTAGGCCCCGTCGGCGCGACGGCGCAGCCGACCAGCATCGTCAGCAACCCAAGAGCGTGCAGTTTCATGGTCGTACTCCTCGAATCAGGGGGCGTCCAGCGGTTGCGAGCGCATTCTTTGCCAGCCGTTGGGGCATTCCTTGACGTAAGGGTAGTAGCCGCGCGCCGACGCGCAGTAATACCAGTAATTGATCGGAGGCTCGCTCGGCGGATTCGAGTCGGCGCTGGGTTGCTCGATATACACGGGCTGCTCGATGACGATGGGGCGTTCATAAACATAGGGGGCGTAATAGCGGGGGGAGGCGTAGTAAGGATAGGGATACGCGGGCCAAATGAAGGGATTCAGGCGCAGGTCGAGATGGACGCCCGAATGGGAATGGTGACGATGGCGATGGCCGCGATCCGCCCACGCAGTGCTGGCGCTTAGGATGCACAGCAGGGCGGCGAATAGCACATGGGTGGTTTTCATGATGAACTCCTTGGCGCGGGGGCGTCGATAGCGGATAAACGCCATTTAATCCGACGTGTATGTCAAATCTAGTACAGGAGCGCGGCGGTTTGTAATAAGTTGTTGCGAACCGGCGCGTTCTCGTGGTTTTTCGCGTCGATCTCCGATGAGGCGCGCCGCAAGCCGCGACTTGGTAGTAGGATAGCGACGCGGTGGTCGGCGTAATATGGAATTGCGTTTTTGATTTATTATGGCTGCTCGGACGGTATTCGGTGTGTTTTTCTC
>DATETD010000461.1:0-5720 GCA_035283885.1 Rhodocyclaceae bacterium | reverse complement strand
GCCTTCGGGCGCCACCTGCATCAGCGCGGCAAGCTGGGTAATCACACCCGCCGCAAAGTCGTGCATGCCTTGTATCGCCATCAGGCGGCTACTGGCGTCGAGAATCATCGCGAGGCCGCGGCGGCTGGAGTTCAGCGCATGAATCTGCTGGTAGGAGCGTATCGCCGAGGTCAAGGAGGCATACAGCTTATTGCGCGTCAGATCGGACTTCGCCTTGTAATCGTTGATATCGTAGTCGCGCACCGCATCGGCCTCCGGGGCATAACCCGGTTGGCCGGTGCGCAAAATGATGCGCACTTCGTCCAGATGCAGTTCGTCGCGTATCACCTTGACCAACTTGAGTCCGGAATCGGACTCTTCCATGACGACATCCAATAAGATGACGGCGATCTCCGCCTCGCGCGCCAAAACTTCCCGCCCTTCGCACGCCGAATGCGCATGCAGAAACGACAGCGAACGCCCCAAAATGACGGCGTCGCTCATCGCCATCGTCGTCGACGCATGCACGTCCTCGTCGTCGTCGACGATCAGCACGCGCCAACTATGCCGTAAAGATTCGCTCGCCACCCCGTCGTCCTCTTCCAACTCCAGCAAGTCGTCGTCATCGCTCATGGATTCTCCTTTATCGGACGCAATCTATCACACGCCAAGCCTCTCGGATCGCTCGACCATCTCGGCGAACGACGCTTGGGCGGCGATTTGCTCCAAGCCGACGCCGAAATCCGACAATTTGATGCCCATTGCAATCGCCATCGTTCGATTCGGCGCTAAAACCGACGCCGGCGCGTACTCCTTTCGAAATAGATCGACGTAGGAATTCTTCATCGCTGCGCCGACGATGCGCAGATTGCGCAGCCCGCATCGTTATTCCCTCCCGATTTCGCCCAAGCGCAAGCATAACCGAAACGTATGCCCGCGATCCGTCGCGCCGGCGCCGACTTTTCGCGCAATGGCTCGCGCTAAAATCGCCGACGAACTCGCAACGCTACATCAACGGACGGCCCCATGCGAACAGACCAAGCTAAATGCATGAATTGCGCTCATTACTACGTCACCTACGACATGAAATTTCCCTATGGCTGCAAGATCATGGGCTTCAAAAGCAAAATATCGCCCGACGCCGAAATTCTGCGTATGACCGGAACGCCGTGCCAAACCTTTCAACGGCGAGCGATCAAACCGCCACCGCCGACGCGCGCGCGATGAACACTCCGTCCCGCGTAAAGCAGTTGTCCACGAAAGACATCGAATACATACCGGCCTTTTGGCGCCACCTTGTTCGTGTCTTTCGTGGACAACAGAGATTTTCAGATTAATGCAAAGTCACGGTTGCGTCGTCGTAGCGCAGATTCAGTTCGATCGCCGTCACGCGATGGCCCAGCAACTGCGCCGTGCCGACAGTGCGCTCGTTCCCGGTTTCGGTATATTCGAAACTGTAGATGCGGAACATGCAGACGACGCCCGCCGAATTCCTTTTCAGACCGATGCGCTTAATCGCCACAGTGTCGTCGAGCAGTTGCAAGCACTCCAGTTTGCAGGCTCGCTTCACAGACGCAATCGCCGCCTCGCGCGCGCGCAGGCTATCGAACCAGAGCCACGCCGCCAAACCGAGAAGCGCTAAAAACGACACTTCGAAAATATCCATGATAAATCGCTAAGGCAATGGCCGACTTTCGCCTGGCATCGGCGGACTATTGGTGACGCCGATCGAGACGATACAACCTTGAGTCATAATGACGAGAAAGATCGCGCCGCACAACGCCATCAGCGCCATCGGCGATATTTTCCGTTTTTGTTTTGCCGAGATATCGATGGAAACCTCTTATAACCAGCGGCTGACAGCCAAGTGTAGTAAAATAATCTTTTGTAATAATCGATTGAGTGAAGAATATCATGAAACGTTCGAACTTCCCCTATAGCATCCGCTGCACCTGGCTGGCCTTGCTCGCTGCGTCGCCGCTTTCGGCGCATGCCTATACTTGCACGAATTCGGCCATCGTCGCTCAAGTCGCCGCCATTCAATCGGCCTTGCAGAACAAAAACGTCGGCGCGCTCGGCGCGATTTTGGCCGACGATTATCTCGACGACGGCGAAACCAAACAGACATTGCAAACCAATCTCTCGTCCGAACTAGCGAACGGCTCGATCGATTTGAGCTATAGCGATATCCTCTGCCCTATCGATGCGACCACAGGATTGGCCACTCTCTCACTGACCGACGGTTTGTTTACCGTCGTGACGACGCAAGGAAAAAAATCCGATCCCAATGTGCGCCTAGTCTTCAAAAACGTCAACGGCGCATGGCTCTTATATGGCAACCAACGCAAATATAGTGACTGGATCTACGTCGACCATCACCGCGGCGCGACGTTCGAGAATTTCTACGTCAGCTACGGCCTCGACAAGCAATCCGCCAACGCAGTGCAGTCGCTGAAGATGTCCGTCCTCGGCAGCACCGCCGAGACCCTCGGCGCCAAAGGCCAATACTCGCCCGATCAATGGCAAGTACAGATGCAGTTCGCCGCCAAACCCACCCTGCCGCTGACTCTGGTCGCCACGATTACCGAAACCGGCGGCGAAAAATACACCCGGCAATTCACCGTCGCACGCTTCAGCGACGCCTTCCCGTCGATCGTTGCGCCGGCTGCGCGCTCCAATCAAAGCACCGCGCCGAATTTTTCCTGGAATTCGCCCGACGCAGGCAATTACCTCTATGGCGCATGGGTCAATCAGTCGGTGCAAAACGGCAGCGCGACGCCGATCTCGATCAACTGGAACGTCAATGAGCAAGCCGCGACCAGTCTTGCCTATGGCGGACCGACGCTGACTGCGAACAATCGCGTGAATTTCGGCGTCAGCGCACGCCAACGCGATGCTGATGGAATCACTTACGCCGCCACTCGGCAGTCGGAATTCTGCTACCAAGGCAGCGGCAGCAATCCATGCGGCTACTCGACCAACACGGCGACGTCCGCGCCGGATGGCGTAAGCGTGACTCCGCTCGAAAGCAATTTCTCGTTGAACTGGAATCCGACGCCAGGCGCGACCAGTTACAACGTGTATATGTCCCGGCAGCCCGGCCTGACCAAAATCAACTACCCCACACTCGGCGGACATAGCCATTTCGGCGTCGCCTCGCCCTTCGGTCACGTTTCCTCGCCTGGCGAAAAATGGTATTTCGTCGTCACCGCCGTCGGCGCAGCGGGCGAAAGCGAAATTTCGAACGAAGTATCGACGACCATTTTGCCTGCCCCGACCACCGGCGGCGTCGCGCTCAACCTCGTCGGCAGTTGGAATCTCGTCGGCAACAGCAACGATGCCGTACTCGACGTCGCTGCGATTTTCGGCGACAAGACCAAAGTCGTCTCGGTCTGGAAATGGATGCAATCGACCGGACGATGGGCGTTTTATTCCCCCAGCCTAACCGCCGCCGACCTGGCGAGCTATGCGGCCAACAAGAATTACGATGTACTGAGTTCGGTGAATGGCGGCGAAGGTTTCTGGGTCAATGCCGCGATTCCGTTCGGCGCATCCTTGCCTGCGGGATCGGCCATCGCCTCGACCAGCTTCAGAACCCGTCTCGGCACAGGCTGGAATCTGATCTCGACCGGCGACAACAAAACGCCGCTCGCCTTCAATAACGGCCTCAGCGATACGCCGCCCAGCCCATCTCAAGTTGCAGCGCCGGTGCTGACTAGCTTATGGGCCTGGAACAGCGATAAATCGGGCTGGTATTTCTATGCTCCCTCGTTAGATAACGAAGCGACGCTATCTTCGTACATCGCCTCGAAGAGTTATCTGAATTTTTCCGCCAAGACGCTCGCGCCCGGCATGGGATTTTGGGTGAATAAACCGTAAGCGTTTATCCCAAAAACCCAGCGGTAAGTCGCCCGTAAGACGGGTGCGACTTGCCGCTTTTTTATGGATAAAAACTATTTCGCCGCAAAGCAGTAAAACAGCCCATCGCCGCCGGTGCTGCGCAGCGCTTCCTGACTACAGCCGCGCGAAGGATGGGAATGGTTCCACGACTTGGCCGGCGCCTTGTCGCTCAAGCCCATGCGATCGTGATGGCCCACCTGCGCCGAGCCTTCGCCGTTCTTGGTCCAATTGCCGCAGGTCGTATCCTGATCGCCCGCAAACGCGCGGCCGAACGCATCCGAACCGGTCAGGATATCGTGGCGATTCGGCTTATCGCCGCGCCCATTCACCACCTCGCCTTTTTCGGTTAAGGCGCTTTGTTTGTCGAGCGCATTCCCGCTATGCAATTCATCGACATTCTTGGCGATCTGAACGCCTTTGGCGTTATGCCATGGCCCTTTGCCGATCCGATCGCGCGCATCGACGCCCGGCTTGCCATTCTCGGCGCGCGTGCTCAAATACGCACGCCAAGGACGCTTGCCGGCGCCGGCGGCTTGCGCCAGGGTTTGGCAATGCTTATCCGCCCCCGCCAATCCGCCCAAATTGGCGCCGTCGCCGCTGCCGACGCTGGTGACGAAAAAACTCATCTTCGGCGAAACGGCGTCGCCCGCCATCGCGGCGGCGCTCAGCGTTGCAGCGATCGCCAAAAC
Source organism: Rhodocyclaceae bacterium (assembly GCA_035283885.1). Classification (GTDB taxonomy): domain Bacteria; phylum Pseudomonadota; class Gammaproteobacteria; order Burkholderiales; family Rhodocyclaceae; genus DATETD01. Next base: position 1,152 of record DATETD010000461.1, on the reverse strand, counting down.
GGCGAATTTCGACTTCGGTGTATTCATAGTCATCTCCTTGGAGTGTGATTGGATTGCGGCCTAGCGCTCGCAAACGACATGGTAGTCGATTTTGCCGCGCAAGAGCAGCTCTCAACCCTCCGTCCCGCCAGCGCCGAGTTTTTGCGCGACGACACGCCGCGAAATCGTTTCGCAGCAACGCATGCGGCAACAACTCGACAACGCTTCGTATCGTCTCGAAGCATTTCGCTCACAATTTTCATGCATAATCCTTCGCCTGCAAACATCCAACGACCACCATAGGAGAACGACATGAAACTCAGAGAATGGGCGACGCCGCTGACCATAGGGAGCTTTACGCTGATTGCGGCGACTGGAATCTTGATGTTTTTTCATTGGGACAGCGGCTTCAACAAGACCGTGCACGAATGGCTGGGCTGGGGACTGCTGGCGGCGGCGATTCTGCATGCAGCCGCCAATTTCGGCGCATTCAAACGTTACTTCAAAAACCGAACAGCATTGATCGTAATCGGCGTCTGCCTACTGATCCTGGCCGCCTCGTTCGTGTCTCCCCCCGGCGGCGACCGCAAGCCGCCGCATATCGCCGCAACCCTGGCGATAACGAATACGCCACTTTCCGTCGTCGCCCAAGTCGCCAACAAGGATATCGCCGTGGTGCTCGACCAACTGCGCCGCGCGGGCATCGAAGCCACCGCACAGCAAAGCCTGAAACAACTGAGCGGCGGCAAGCGCGAACTGGAAATGAAAGGACTGGCGGCGATATTCGCCCAGTAAGCGAGCGATTAAAGCCATAAGCATTGCCTGTATCTCCCTACCCGTCCCGCCGGCGCCGACTTTTACATCGACTTTCGCCGACGCTGCTGCAAACCCCGCGCCGACGCGGTATAAAGCGATAAGAGCGGTTTCAACGACAGGAGCGGAAATTATGACAAAATTTATCGGCATTCTTACGGCGGGCGGCGATAGCCCTGGGCTTAACGCGGCGATACGCGGCATCGGCAAGGCGGCGATCGGGCATTACGGCATGCATATGATCGGTTTTCGCGACGGTTTTCGCGGGCTGATGGAAAACCGCAGCATGCCTTTGGACGGCTATCGCATTTCCGGCATCCTCGCGGTCGGCGGCACCATTCTCGGCACCAGCCGCGACAA